>JALXER010000171.1 GCA_027069385.1 Paracoccaceae bacterium | reverse complement strand
GTGCTTGGGCCGCTGGTTGTTGCGATGCTTGGCGTATCCCAAAGCTGGCCGCTGACAATCCTTGCGGTGGCGGGTATCGGGTTTGCCGGTACCGTGGTCGGGGTATCCATGCAATCGAGCATCCAGATGGTGATTGACGAACACATGCGCGGGCGGGTGATGAGCCTGTGGATCATGATTGCGCTGGGGGCCACGGCCCTTGGGGCCCTGGCGCTGGGGGCGCTGGTCGATCTGGTCGGGCTGGCGCTAGCGTTGCAGGGCATCGGCAGCGCAAGCGCCCTGCTCATCCTGTGGACCCTGTTCCATCACCGGACAAAATAGCTGCTGCCCGTTGATCCGGTACGACCCGATTGCCGCCTGCCCCTCGGCCGAGGTCAGCCAGTCGGCCAGTGCCAAAGCCTCGGCATATTTGACATGGGCAAAGCGTTCGGGGTTGACCACGATAAACCCGTAGGGGTTCAACAGCGCCGGATCGTTTTCGAATAACAGCGCCATTTGGCCCTTGTTGCCGAATGACAGCCAAGTGCCGCGATCCGACAGGGTATAGGCGTTCAGCCCCGAGGCCAGATTGAGCGCCGTACCCATGCCCGCGCCCACATCCAGATACCAGTCACCCGAAGGCTGCACACCCGCAGCGGCCCACAGCTCTTGCTCGCGCAGGTTGGTACCGCTTTCATCGCCGCGTGATACGAACCGCGCCTGCGCATCGGCAATCAGCCAAAGGGCACCGGCCGCATCGGGGGCCACCTGCACACCGGCGGGGTCTTTGGCGGGGCCGACAATGACAAAATCGTTGACCATCAGGTCGCGCCGTTCGGCCCCGTAGCCTTGCGCCATAAAGGCGTCCTCGCTGGGGCGATGATGCACCATCAGCGCATCCGCATCGCCATTGCGGGCAATGCGCAGCGCCTGACCGGTGCCCACGGCGACCACATAGACATGAATGCCGGTTCTGGCCTCGAACATCGGCAGGATATGGTCCAGCAGCCCCGAATTCTGCGTCGAGGTGGTCGAGGCCAGAATAAGGCTGCGCTGTTCCTGCGCGGCCAGTGGTGCGGCCAGTATCAGCAATAGCGCCAGCAGCCGCATCATATCCGGCCATCCAGATAATCCGAGATAGTGTCGGGCTGGTGCTCGGTAAAAAACTGGTCGGCGGGTTGGCTGGCAAGGATCTCTCCGGCGGAAAAGGCCAGCACATGGTGGGCCAGACGGCGGGCCTGCGGCAGGTCGTGGGTGGCGATCATCACACCGGCGGTTTTGGCGACCTCGTGCAGCATCGATTCAAGCGCGCGTGTGGACCCCGGGTCCAGATTGGCCGCCGGTTCGTCCAGCAATACCACCTTGGGGTTGGTCACTAGCGCACGCGCCAGCGCCATACGCTGCTTTTCGCCCCCCGACAGCGAGGCGGCGGGCTGTCGCGCCTGCGTGCCGAGGCGCGCGAATTTCAGGGCTTCGGCAACCCGGGCATGGCGTTCGGCGCGTGGCACCTTGGCGGCAATCAGCGGGTATTCGACATTGGCAAACACCGAGCGGCGCATGATCGCGGCGGTCTGGAACATAAAGCTGCGCGAATGGCGGGTATCGATTGCACATTCCCCGCCCCAGCGGACCTCGCCGCGATCGGGGGGGAACATGCCGTGGCACAGGTTCAGAAACACGCTTTTGCCCGCGCCATTGGCCCCGAGCAGGCAGGTAATGCCGCCGGTATGCAGGCTCAGGTCGATCGGCCCCAGAATCTGCCGC
>JALXER010000170.1 GCA_027069385.1 Paracoccaceae bacterium | reverse complement strand
TAACCACCGATCGCGAAATCACCGTTCAGGGTGCGCTTGGCGACGGGGACGGCACCGTGGCGCTTGTCGGGACCGGTTCGTTTTTCGTAAACCGTCGGGGCGGCAAAACCCGCAAGATCGGCGGTTGGGGCTTTGTTCTGGGGGATGAGGCCGGCGGGGCGTGGCTTGGGCGGCAGGCGCTTGGCAAGACCTTGCAGGCCCATGACGGGGTCATCCCGCACACCCCGTTGACCCGCGATCTGTTATCGCAGTTTTCCGGCGATCCGATCGAAATCGTGATGTTCGCCAACAGCTCTACCCCGCGCGAATTCGGCATGCTTGCACCGCTGATCGTGGCGGCGCTGGAATCGGACGACCCGACAGCCCGCGCCATTTTCGATGATGGCGTCAGCGCCATTTGCCGCGCCCTTGCCGCGCTCGGCTTCAAAGACGGCAGGCTGGTGATGCTTGGCGGGCTGGGACCGGTCTATCAAAAACTGATGCCGGCAAATTGCGGGGCCTATTGCGTTCCGGCCCACGGAGACGCCCTGACCGGCGCAATCGAGTTGGCACAGGCGGCAATGGAAAAGGGGACGCGATGACGATCCAGGACATTTTGGCCCCCGAAAACTGGCTGTCCGCCTCGGGCGGGCCGCGCTATGTGCAGTTGCGCCGCCGGTTGGAACGCGCGATCAGCGACGGCGATTTGCCGCCGGGCACCCCGCTGCCCCCCGAACGCGAAATCGCCAATATGACCACCCTGTCACGGGTAACGGTGCGCAAGGCGGTGCAGCCGCTGGTGGCCGAGGGGCTGATCGTGCAGCGGCGCGGTTCCGGCTCGGTCATTGCGACACCGGTTACCAAGGTCGAACAATCGCTGTCGCGCCTGACCTCTTTTACCGAGGATATGGCACGGCGTGGCATGGCGGTTGATTCAACCTGGCTGGAACGCGGCGTTTTCATGCCCTCGCCCGAAGAGGTGATGACCCTTGGGCTGGCCTCGGACGACAGCGTATCGCGGGTTTCGCGCCTCAGGCTGGCTGGCGGCGTGCCTCTCGCGATCGAGCGCGCCTCTATCTCTACCCGCCTGTTGCCCAACCCGCTGATGGTCGAAAGCTCGCTTTACGAGGCGCTGGACAAGCTGGGAAACCGGCCAGTGCGTGCGGTGCAGCGCATTTCTGCCGCCAATCTGAACGGCGCCGATGCGGCGTTGCTGGAAGTTGAAGAAGGCATCGCCGGACTGAAAATCGCCCGCATATCCTATCTGGACAGCGGCAAGGTGGTCGAATTCACCCAATCTATCTATCGCGGCGACGCCTATGATTTCGTTGCCGAACTGCAACTGCCCCGGAACAAGACATGACCAAGACCCCCACCCATATGCACGCCGAAATCCGGCAAATCCCCGAGGTGGTCCGCACATTGCTGACCGATGGCATTGCCCCGATCAAAGACGCTGCAAGCGCCCTGCGCCAAACCGACCCCGGGTTTATCGCCACGGTGGCACGCGGCTCGTCGGACCACGCGGCAACCTATTTCAAATACGCGGCCGAGTTGACGCTCGGGGTGCCTGTGGCCTCTATCGGGCCGTCGATTGCCTCTATCTACGGGGCCAGCCTGCGGTTTCAGGGCGCGGCCTGTATCGGCATTTCGCAATCGGGCCAAAGCCCCGATATTGTCGCCATGGCGCAATCCGCCCGTGTGCAGGGCGCGCTGGCGGTGGCGATTACCAACGATCCGGCCTCGCCACTGGCGCAGGCCAGCGACCATTGCCTGAATATCTGCGCGGGGGTTGAACGCTCGGTCGCGGCAACCAAAACCTTTGTCACCTCGGCGGTGGCGGGGGTGGCGCTGCTGGCGCACTGGAAGCAGGATCAGGCGCTGATCGATGCGCTGGCTTCGCTGCCCGACGCCTTGGCCAAGGCCACCGCATTTGACTGGCCGGCGCTGCGCGAAAAGATGGCCAGCCGCAATTCGCTGTTCGTTCTGGGGCGCGGGCCGTCCTATGCCATGTCGAACGAGGCCGCGTTGAAATTCAAGGAAACCTGCCAGATCCACGCCGAATCCTATTCCTCGGCCGAGGTGCTGCACGGGCCGGTTTCCATCATCGAACCGGGCTATCCGGTACTGGCGCTGGCCTCGCGCGATGCGTCGGAAAACGCTATTGTCAAGGTCGCGGATACGCTGGCCGATCAGGGGGCGGATGTGTTTGTCACCGCACAAACCGCGCGCAGCGCCAACCGGCTGGCCTTTGCCAGAACCGAGCATCCGCTGCTGGACCCGCTGGCGCTGATCGTGTCGTTTTACGCCTTTATCGAACGATTGAGCGCCGATCGCGGCATCAACCCCGATACGCCCCGCAACCTCAAGAAAGTGACACAAACCCTATGACCCGCAAACTGGCCTATATCGGCGCTGAAATTTTTGACGGGGAAACCCGCCACAAGGATGCTGCTCTGGTGGTCGAGCACGGCCGGGTCAGCGCGATTATCCCGGTTGGCGAGGTTACCTGCAAAACCCACCGGCTGGATGGCGGGCTGATCACGGCGGGGTTTGTCGATGTGCAGGTCAATGGCGGTGGCGGGGTGCAGTTGAATAGCGACCCGTCGGTCGAGAACATGCGCGCCATTTGCGAGGCTCATTTGCCCTTTGGCACCACGGCGTTACTGCCCACGCTGATTACCGACCGCCCCGAAAAAACCACCCGCGCCATTGCCGCGGCACTGGCGGCACGCGATGTGCCCGGTATGATCGGCCTGCATCTGGAAGGCCCGCACCTGTCGGTGGCGCGCAAAGGGGCGCATGACCCCGCGCTGATCCGCAAAATGGAATCGCGCGATGTGGCCGAGCTTAGCGCCGCCGCGGTTGACCTGCCCAGCCTGCTGGTGACGGTTGCGCCCGAAAACACCACGCCCGAACAGGTTTCGCTGCTGCAAAGCGCCGGCGCGATTGTCTCGCTTGGCCACACCGATACCGGTTTTGCCTGCGCCCGCGCCATGGGGGCGACCTGCGCCACCCACCTGTTCAACGCCATGAGCCAGCTTGGCAATCGCGCTCCGGGCATGGTTGGCGCGGCGCTGGAAACCGGAAGCATGTTTGCCGGGCTGATCGCCGATGGCATCCATGTGGACCCGGTGGCAATCCGCATTGCGCTGCGCGCCAAACAAGGGCCGGGCAAGGTGTTTCTGGTGACCGACGCCATGGCAACGATCGGCACGGATCTGACCGAACTTCATCTGGGGGGACGGGTGATCTATCGTAAGAACGGCCGCCTGACACTGGCCGACGGCACCCTTGCCGGTGCCGATCTGGATATGATCTCGGCCGTCAGGTTTATGGTGAACACAATCGGGCTGGAACAGGACGAGGCGCTGCGCATGGCCTCGCTATACCCCGCGCAATTGCTGGGGCGCATGGATGAACTGGGCCAACTGACGCCCGGATGCCGCGCCGACTTTTTGCACCTGAACGATGCGATGGATATCAGGGCAATCTGGCGCGGCGGGGAACCGACCTGAGACAAACCAACCCATTCGCCAAACCGCCCCGTAGCTCTCCCGCACTCCAGCCATTGACTGGCTAAAGCCAGTCAACGACTTCCGCTTGGGCCGGGCCTCGCTTCGCTCGGCAGGGGGCCAGCCCCCTCTGGCGCAAGCGCCATTCACCCCCAGGATATTTGTGAAAAGAAGAATATGACACTTCCAATTTTCACAAGTACTCTCAGGGGGGAGCGACGAATGTCGCGAGGGGGCGGAACGCCCCCCTACCGCCCGCAGGGCGGCCCGGCCCAAAGGGAAGCTTGTGATTGCGGAACGCAATCACGGGCTGGACTGCGGGAGTACCCCGGAGCTTTATCAGAGGCGCTTTTCCGTTTCGGAATCGAACAGGTGGATCGCGTCGGCGGGGATTTGCAGGGGTAGGGCCTGGCCGGGCGCGAACTTCTGCACGCCCTCAAAGCGGGCCACGACAGCCACCGGATTGTCGCCGATCAGCCCGTGTACCAGTGTATCAGCACCCAGCTGTTCCACCACGCCCACCGACAGGTTCAGGTGGTGGTTCTCGGGCGTGCCGATATCGAAATGCTCGGGGCGGATCCCCAGCACCACCGATTTTCCGGCCAATTCCGAGCGTGCCAGTGGCAGGTTGATGCCGCTACCATCGGGCAGCATGGCTTGTGCCCCCTCCTGCCCGATCGTCACCTTCATCAGGTTCATAGAGGGCGACCCTATAAACCCGGCCACGAACATTGTCGCCGGTTTTTCGTAAATCTCGATCGGGGTGCCCAGTTGTTCAACATAGCCGCCATTGAGCACGGCCAGCCGGTGGCCAAGGGTCATGGCCTCTACCTGGTCATGGGTCACATAAACGCTGGTAATCCCGAGATCCGCCTGCAATTTCTTGATTTCAAGGCGCATCTGGACACGCAGCTTGGCATCCAGATTGGACAGCGGTTCGTCAAACAGAAACACCGAAGGTTCGCGCACAATCGCCCGCCCCATGGCCACCCGTTGCCGTTGCCCGCCCGACAGCGCCTTGGGCGCGCGGTCCAGATAATCGGTCAGTTCCAGAATTTCGGCGGCGTGGGCGACGCGGCGTTCTATCTCGTCCGCCGGTATTTTCTTGATCTTCAGCCCGTAGGCCATATTCTTACGCACCGTCATATGCGGATAAAGCGCATAGTTCTGGAACACCATGGCGATATCACGCTCGGCCGGTTCCAGCTTGTTCACCACCCGACCGGCAATCGATATATCGCCACCGGTGATGCTTTCCAGCCCGGCGATCATCCGCAACAGGGTAGACTTGCCACAACCCGAAGGCCCGACAATCACCACGAATTCGCCATCCTTGATCTGCCAGTCGATCCCGTGGATCACCTTGACCTTGCCATAGGATTTCTGCACGTTTTTCAGCTCTATTTCGGCCATGGTTTACATCCTATTTTTCGGTTTCCGTCAGACCTTTGACGAACATTTTCTGCATGCTTAGCACCACGATGATCGGCGGGATCATGGCCAGCAGTGCAGTCATCATGATCAGGTGCCATTCGGGCGAAAGCTCGGCGGCTTCGAGCATTTGCTTGATGCCCATCACCACGGTGAAATAGCCGGTATCGGTGGTAATCAGCAGCGGCCACAAATACTGGTTCCAGCCGTAAATGAACAGAATCACAAACAGCGCGGCAATATTGGTACGGCTGAGCGGCACCAGAATATCCCAGAAGAACCGCATCGGTCCGGCCCCGTCTACGCGTGCGGCCTCCAGCATTTCGTCGGGGATGGTCAGGAACACCTGCCGGAACATGAACGTTGCCGTGGCCGAAGCAATCAGCGGCACCGTCATCCCCCAATAGGAATTCAGCATATTGAGGTTGGCCACCACCGCGAAGGTCGGAAAGATGCGCACCTCGACGGGCAGCATCAGGGTGATGAAGATCATCCAGAAAAACCCCATGCGGAACGGAAAGCGAAAGTACACGATCGCAAAGGCCGACAGCAACGAAATCGCGATTTTGCCCACGGCGATCATCATTGCCATGATCAGCGAGTTGGTCATCATCAGCCATACCGGCGTGGCGTTTTCACCGCCGACCCCCTCGAACAACACGGTTTTGAGGTTCACAAAAAACTGGTCGCCGGGCAGCAGCGGCAGGGGTACTTGCGTCATGCGCAAGGCGTCATGGGTGGCGGCAACAAAGGTGATCCAGATCGGAAAGGCCACAATGGCCACCCCGAGGATCAGGGTCAGATGCGCCAGCACGGTCACAAAGGGTCGGTTCTCGATCATCAGTACTCGACCTTTCGTTCAATATATCGGAACTGCACCACGGTCATCACGATAACAATCGCCATCAGAATGACCGACTGCGCCGCCGATGACCCCAGATCAATCGCGACCGAGCCGTCATACCAGACCTTGTAAACCAGAATCTCGGTCGCCTTGGCGGGGCCGCCTTTGGTAATGGCGTGAATAATGCCAAAGGTATCAAAAAAGGCATAGACGATATTGACCACCAGCAGAAAGAACATCGTCGGGGTGATCAGCGGAAAAATGATGCTCCAAAACCGTTTCATCGGTCCGGCCCCGTCAATCGCGGCGGCCTCTATCAGGGATTTGGGGATCGACTGGATCGCCGCTACAAAAAACAGAAAGTTATAGGCAACCTGCTTCCACGCGGCGGCCATGATGACCACCGTCATTGCCTCGCCGCCGTC
>JALXER010000169.1 GCA_027069385.1 Paracoccaceae bacterium | reverse complement strand
CACGCCCTTTCCCATCACGCGCCCTAGGCGCGTCCCGACCGTCCCCCACCCACAACCCAACGCTAGCGCAGCGACCCGCCCGATGGCGAAGCCGAGGGCGCGGCCCAAACGGAAGTCGTGGGCTGGCTTTAGCCAGCCCATGGCTGGAGTGCGGGAGAGCCTCGGGGGCGGGGGATGCCCGCTACAACCGGCCTTGCAAAAACCGGGTAATCGCGCGGCTGATCGGTGCGGTGTTCCCGACCCCGACATTGATCTGCCGGTGGGTATAGGCGCGCCCGTCAAACAGGCTCACCTGCGCCCCGCTCGCGCGCAGCCTGTCGGCAAAGTCCATGGCAAACGCTTGTCGGCGGGCCGAATTGCCTTCGCTCGAATACATCAGCAGGAAATCCGGCAACCGCTGGTTGGCGTGCAGGTGATAGATCGGCGAAAGCGCTTCCCAGCGGGTGGGGTCAAGGCCAAACGGGCGGACATAAAGGCGCGGCAAGCGGCCACCGCGGGCCTCGCGAGCGATGCGCGGAATGTCGTAAGCGCGGGTATCGTTGGAAACCACGCTGCGAATATCGCCGCGCGCAATCATCTGTGCGGCAAAGGGCAACGGCGCGACCGCGGTCATGCTGACCAGATGCGCCCCGGCAGAGTGGCCAAACAGGTGAATATTATGCGGATCCCCCCCGTAACGGCCAATGTTTTGCGAGACCCAGTGCAACGCATAATCGATATCGCTCAACTGGCCTTCGACCGTGCTGGCGGGCACAAGATCATAGTTGACCGAGACAAAAACCATCCCCAGTCCGTTAAAGAACGCCGGTTTGTCATGCACCTGACGTTTGTCACCGATCATCCACGCCCCACCATGCACATAGACCATCACCGGCGCGTTTTGCGCCCCGTCAAAGCTGTACACATCCAGCGCCGGTGCCCCGCCGGAACGGTCAGGGCGATAGGGAATGGTTTGCGCCTGCACGGCCGCGGCCAGCAAAACAAATATTGATACAAAGACAGCCAGGGGTCTGGTTATATAAATCATAATAGCTCCGTCAGGTTATAGCGTTTCGACTTAATACTGAATCATGCCCTGCCAGTGAAGCCATTGCTGCGCAATCCCGGCGGTACCGGCAAGGCAAGATACATGTCTCAACCAAAAGCCGAAACGCTTTTAAAATGCATCTTGTTGCTATAACGCGGCAGCGGGGAAGTTCCGTCGCGCTATCCGGTTAATTCTTTGACCAGCGTGGCGGCGCGGCGCAACAGGCTGCGCTTGTCCAGACGGCTTAAGCGGCCATCCTCGACCACCGGCTTGCCTTCGACAAACAGATCGCGCACGGTTTGCGGGCCGCACAGCACCAGCGCTGCCACCGCATCCCAGGCACCGGCGTTTTGCAAGTTCTGCACGTCCCACACGGCGATATCGGCACGCTTGCCGACCTCGATCGATCCCAGATCGGGCCGCCCCAGCACCTGCGCCCCGCCCCGCGTTGCCAGTTCCAGCGCCGAACGGGCGCTGAATGCGTCGGCGCCGTTTTGTACGCGCTGCAACAACATCGCTTGTCGTGCCTCGCCAATCAGGCTGGCCGCGTCATTGCTGGCCGAGCCGTCAACCCCCAGCCCCACATGCACCCCCGCATCGCTTAGCGCACGCACCGGCGCAATGCCCGAACCAAGCCGGCAGTTGGAGCACGGGCAATGGGCAATGCCGGTGCCGGTGGCGGCGAACAGGTCGATATCGGACGTGTCCAGCTTGACGCAATGCGCGTGCCATACATCGCTGCCAAGCCAGCCCAGATCCTGCGCATACCGGCCCGGGCGCACCCCGAATTTTTCAAGACTATAGGCGATGTCTTCGTCGTTTTCGGCCAGATGAGTATGCAGCATCACGCCTTTGTCGCGCGCCAGCACCGCGCTGTCGCGCATCAGTTCACGGCTGACCGAAAACGGCGAACACGGGGCCACGCCGATACGCAGCATCGACCCCGGGCGCGGGTCGTGCCAGCGATCGATCAGGCGGATGCTATCCTCCAATATGGCGGATTCTTTCTCGACCAGACTGTCAGGGGGCAGGCCGCCGTCGCTTTCGCCGATGCTCATGGAACCGCGCGTCGGGTGAAAGCGCATGCCGATGGATTGAGCCGCTTCGATGGTATCCTCCAGCGTCACACCGTCGGGGTACAGGTACAGATGGTCCGAGGATAGCGTGCAGCCCGAAAGCGCCAGTTCGGCCAGCCCGACCTGCGCGGAAACCAGCATATGTTCGGGGCGCATGGCCGCCCAGATCGGATAGAGCGTTTGTAACCAGCCGAACAGCAGCGCATCCTGCCCGCCGGGCACCGCGCGGGTCAGGGTCTGGTAAAGATGGTGATGAGTGTTGATCAGGCCCGGCGTAACCACGCAGCCGCGCGCGTCGATCACCTGATCGGCGGTGTCGGGCACCGTGCCCACCTCCTCGATCACCCCGTCGCGGGCAAATACCCCGCCCTGCGCCACCTCGCGCCGCTGCCCGTCCATGGTCACCAGCATATCGGCATTCTTGATCAAAAGGGTTGGCATTGCGGCTCCTGCGTTTTTTGCTTGTGCCTGGCAGGATAGACGCGCAAATTGGGCTCGCATAGCAAAAAAGGATGGATATGACCCTGCTGACTCCGGAATTATGTGCCGATAGGGCGGCGTTTTGTGCGCGCTTTGGCGGGGTGTACGAGCATTCGCCATGGGTGGCGCAAAAGGTGTTTGACCAGGGGATCACGCAATCGGATGATCTTGCCGCGCGCATGCGCGCGGTGGTCGAGGCGGCAGGGCACACGGCGCAACTGAAATTGCTGCGCGCCCACCCCGATCTGGCCGGCAAGCTGGCCAAGTCGGGTGAATTGACCCGCGAAAGCACCTCCGAACAAGCAGGGGCGGGGCTGGACCAGTGCAGTGATGCGGAATTTGCCGAGTTTACCGCCCTGAATGATCGCTATAAATCCCGATTCGGCTTTCCGTTTATTCTGGCGGTGCGGGGCCGGAACCGGGTTGAAATTCTGGAAAACTTTCGTGAACGGGTCGGGCATGACCCAGAAACCGAGTTCCGCGAAGCCCTGGACCAGGTCCACCGGATCGCCGCCCTGCGCCTTGATGCGCTGACCTGACTCCGCACCCCGAACCTCTCCCGCCCGTCGTCGGAGTTTTCGCAAGCGAAAACCCCTCCTCCCGTTGGGCCGGGCCCTCGGCTGGCGCCATCGGGCCAATTTTTGTGGGTGTCCCCCCACAAAAATAAGGCGCTGCGCGCAGGCGAACAGCGGCCACCGGGACACATCGCTTGTCGATGTTCGCCGAACGGGGGGGCTCGATGCCCCCCCTGAGGCGAAGGCCGGCGGTGGGGTTACTTGGTGCCGAACATACGATCGCCCGCGTCGCCAAGGCCGGGCAGGATATAGCCGATATCGCTCAGCTCCCGATCGAGCGCCGCCGACACGATCGGCACATCGGGGTGGGCTTCTTTCATGCGCGCCACACCTTCGGGTGCAGCCAGCAGGCACAGAAAGCGGATATCGGTTGCGCCGGATTTTTTCAGCAGGTCGATCGCGGCCACCGCAGAATTACCGGTGGCCAGCATCGGATCAACCGCAATCACCACCCGTTGCGCCATATCTTTTGGCACCTTGAAATAGTATTGCACCGGTTCCAGCGTTTCTTCGTCGCGATACAGCCCGACAAACCCGACCCGCGCCGAGGGGATCAGTTCCAACACGCCATCAAGCAGCCCGTTCCCTGCCCGCAGGATCGACACCAGCGCCAGTTTTTTGCCTTTCAGCACCGGCGAGTCCATCTGCTCCAGCGGCGTATCAATCGTCGCCGTAGTCATCGGCAGGTCACGGGTAATTTCATAGGCCAGCAGGTGGCTTAGCTCGCGCAGCAACATGCGGAACTTGGCGGTAGAGGCCTTGACCTCGCGCATTTTGGTCAGTTTGTGCTGCACAAGCGGGTGATCGACTTTGGTGAAATGCTGCATGGGTCAAGGCTCCTGAAAGGTGGTCAAAAGGCGGGTTCGGGTGGGTTCATCGCAGAAAGCGGCCTGCATGGCAATGCGGTTCGACGCGGCAAAATCACTTGCCCCCCAGCCGTGAATGCGGTGCAGGTGGTCGTATTCCGCCACCATATCGGTATGAAAATAGGGCGGATCGTCGGTAGAGACGCTCAGCTTGACACCGGCATCACGCAGCGCGTTGATCGGGTGCGAGGGCCAGTCGGGATAGACCGAAAGCGCCACATTCGAACCGGGGTTGACCTCTAGCACGATACCCTGATCGGCCAGTCGCGCCAGCAGCGCCGGATCCTCGATCGAGCGCACCCCGTGGCCGATGCGGCTGACCTTGAGATGGTCGAGCGTATCGATCACCGATTGCGGGCCGGCAATTTCGCCCGCATGGCTGGTCAGGCCCAGACCGGCCTCGCGGGCCTGATCGAAAGCATAGGCGAAATCGGCGGGGTTCATAAAGTTTTCGTCGCCGCCCATGCCAAAGCCGGTCAGCATATGCCCCGCGGTCTGCGCCGCCACGGCCGAGGTGATTCGCGCCTGTTCGGGGCCGAAATGGCGCACGGCGGTTACGGTGAAACGGGTTTCGACCGGGCTGGCATCGGCGGCCTGGCACATGGCGTCGAAGTATTCACGCCACGCCCCCAGATCGCCGCCACCACAAAAGTCGGGGCAGACGGATATTTCGGTATAGACCACACCGGTTTGCGCCGATTTCTCCAGTACCGCTGCGACCAGCCGCTGGTAATCGCCGGGGGATTTGAGCACTTCGCAGGCGGCCTCGTAAGTGGCCAGAAACGCCAGAAAATCGGCCCATTGATAATCGCCGTTGCGGTCAAAAACCCCGTCCATACTGACCGATTTTTCCTGTGCCAACTGCCGGATAAATGCGGGCGGGGCCGCGCCTTCCAGATGCAGGTGCAGCTCGGTTTTGGGGGTGTCTTTCCAGTTCATAGTATTGCCTTTCCGTGTTTGCCCGGCGCCAGCCCCAGATGCGCCGCCAGCGTTTCACCCACATCGGCAAACCCGACCTGCCCCAGCGCGCCCAACCGCAGCCCCGGACCGGTGATCAGCACCGCCACGCGTTCGCGCGTGTGTTCGGTGCCCGTCCATGTCGGGTCATTGCCGTGATCGGCCGAGATGATCAGCATATCACCGTCGCGCAACCGGCTGGTGATTTCGGGCAGGCGGGCGTCAAAGGCCTCCAGATGGCGGGCATAACCGGCCACATCGCGGCGGTGCCCGTAAAGGCTGTCGAATTCAACGTAATTGGCAAAGACAAAATCGCCGTCCTGCGCGGAGTCCATCAGGGCAACCGTGTGGTCCACCAGTGCCATATCATCCTTGCCCTTGAACACCTCGGATATGCCCGAATGCGCAAAGATATCGCCGATCTTGCCCACCGCCAGCGTGCGCCCGCCAGCGTCAACCACCCGGTTGCAAAGCGTCGGTTCGGGCGGTGTAATGGCATAGTCATGCCGGTTGGGAGTACGCTTGAAATTGTCCGGCGCATCGCCCAGAAACGGGCGCGCAATCACCCGCCCGACCATCATCGGATGAAAAATTTCGGCGGCGATTTCGCAGATTTCGTACAGGCGCTCCAGCCCGAAACTGCCCTCGTGCGCGGCAATCTGGAACACGCTGTCCGCCGAGGTATAGCAGATCGGCTTGCCGGTGCGCATGTGCTCCAGCCCCAGTTGCTCGATGATCGCGGTGCCCGAGGCGTGGCAATCGCCCAGAATACCCGGCAGGCCCGCCCTGTCGATGAATTCGGCAATCTTGTCGGGTGGAAAAGCGGGCTGGGTGTCGGGGAAATAGTGCCAGTCGAACGGCACCGGCACGCCTGCCAGTTCCCAGTGGCCGGTGGGGGTATCCTTGCCCTTGGAGACCTCGTTCGCGGCGGCAAACAACCCGTTTGGCGCGGTATCCAGACCGGGCAAGGCGTCATCGGTGGCCAGTCGCGCCGCTGCGCCAAAGCCAAGCTTGCACAGGTTGGGCAGCTGCAACGGGCCGCTGCGCCCCTGATCGGCGCGCCCCGCGGCGCATTCCTGCGCGATATGGCCCAGCGTATTCGACCCCGCATCGCCAAAGCTGGCCGCATCCTGCGCGCCGCCAATGCCAACCGAATCCATGATCAGTAAAAATGCCCGTGCCATCAGCTTATCCTTTCCAGTATGAGCGGCGTTTCCACCGGAGCAGCGTCGCCGGTCCGATAGGCCGCCAGCACCCGCGCCGAGGCCTCCTTTACCTGTTCTTTGGTGTTGGCGTGGATCCGCGCGATCGGGCGCTCTGCATCCACATGCGCGCCAATCCCCGCCAGCCAGTCCAGCCCGACGCCGTAATCGATGCGGTCGGTCGAGCGCCGCCGCCCGCCGCCAAGCGCCACCACGGCCATGCCGACGCCGCGCGTATCGATGGCGGTTACAAACCCCTCGGGGGCGTAAACCTCGGCAACGATCGGGGCTTGGGCCAAGTATGTATCGCAAGAGTCCACAAAATCCGACGGGCCGCCCAGCGCCGTAACCATCTGGCCAAACCGCTCGGCCGCGGCGCCGGACTGGAAGGCCGCGCGCATCTGTTTGGCGCCCGCCTCTGCATCCGCCGCCAGTCCGGCACTGGCCAGCAGTTCCGCACCCAGCGCCACGGTTACATCCCATAACCGGCTGTCGATTTCATCACCGCGCAGAAACTGCACCGCGTTACGCATTTCCAGCGCATTGCCCGCCGCACTGGCCAGCGGTTCGTTCATATCGGTAATCAGCGCCGATGTGGCGCAGCCCGCACCATTGGCCACGCTGACCAGCGATTGTGCCAGTTCGCGCGCGCGCGGGATGCTGTCCATAAACGCCCCCGAGCCGCATTTGACATCCAGCACCAGCCCGCCCAGCCCCGCCGCCAGCTTTTTCGACAGAATCGACGCGGTGATCAGATCTACGGATTCAACCGTCGCCGTCACATCGCGAATCCCATAAAGCCGCTTGTCCGCCGGAGCGATATCGCCGGTCTGGCCAATGATGGCGCAACCGACCTCGCGCGTGACGCGGCGCAGCGTCGCCACGTCGGGCTGGGTCTGATAGCCCGGAATTGCATCGAATTTGTCCAGCGTGCCGCCGGTATGGCCCAGCCCGCGCCCCGAGATCATCGGCACATAGGCCCCGCAAACCGCCAGCGCGGGCGCCAGCATCAGCGACACGTTATCGCCCACCCCGCCGGTCGAATGCTTGTCCAGCACCGGCCCGGGCAAGTTCCATGTCAGCACATCGCCGCTGTCGCGCATGGCCCGGGTCAGGGCGATGCGCTCTCCCATGGTCATCTTTTGAAAATACACCGCCATGGCAAAGGCCGCCGCCTGTTCGCCCGAAACCGAGCCATCGCCTAGCCCGTCGATAAAAAAGCGGATTTCCTGATCGTCAAGCGCGCGCCCGTCCCGTTTGGCTGCAATGATTTCCTGCGCCAGCATCTAGGCACCCGCATCCAGATGGGCAGGCACAAACGCGCCGGGCAGCAGCGCGCCAAGGGTGGTGCGCCCGACCTCGGCATCGGGGCTGGCAAGGATGATCAGCGTGTCGGGCGTGCCGAATTCGGCGATTTTCTGGCGGCAGCCGCCGCAAGGGGTAATCGGCACCTCGGAATCGGCCATTACCAGAATTTCGGCAATGCCCCCCTGCCCAGCCGCCACCATCGCGGCAATCGCGCCCGCCTCGGCGCAGGTGCCCTCGGGATAGGCGACATTTTCGACGTTGCACCCCGAAAACACCGTGCCATCGGTGGTTTTCAACGCCGCCCCCACCTTGAAATTCGAATAGGGCGCGTGCGCATTTTCGCGCACGGTTTTGGCAGCGGTAAACAGTTTCATCCGGACATTCCTGAGTTATTGACCACCCAGTATGCGCCCAATAAAAACCCCCTGCAAGCCCGTTTACACCGCCTGTTTTTTCCACGCCTCGCGCTTGCGATAGATGGTAGAGGGCGACACCCCCAGAATTTTCGCCGCCTCGGGGACGGACCCATCGCAGCTTTCGACGGTGGATTCGACGTATTCGCGCTCCATCTGGGCAAGGGTCTTGCCGACCTCGGGGCGATAAACCGGCTGTGCAACCGGCGCGCTTTGCACCGGCTGTTCGCCAGTCACTGGGGGGATCGGGGCCACGTTTTTGCGGGAAAAATCGTCAGGCAGCATGGGCAATTCAACCTGCACCCCGTCATGCAGCACCACGATATTGCGCAACACGTTCAGCAACTGGCGCACATTTCCGGGCCAGTCATAGGTGCTGAAAACCTGCGTAACTTCGGGCGACAGGCCGGTAAACTTCTTGCCCTCTTGCGCGGCGTATTCGGGCAATTTACGCGCGACAATCGCCAGTATATCCTCGGGGCGGTCGCGCAGCGGCGGCATGTGCAGCGGGATGACAAACAGGCGGTAATACAGGTCCTCGCGAAACCGGCCGGCGCGGACCTCGGCCATAGGGTCGCGGTTTGTGGCGCACAGAATGCGCACATCGACCGGCTTGGGCCGCGTGGCCCCGACCGGCTGGATTTGCTGGGTTTCCAGAAAGCGCAGCAGCTTGGTTTGCAGGCTCAGGTCCATTTCGCAGATTTCGTCCAGAAACAGCGTGCCGCCTGACGCCGATTCCGCCGCGCCCTTTTTATCCGAAATCGCACCGGTGAAAGAGCCTTTCAAATGGCCGAAAACCTCCGACTCCAGCAGATCCTTGGGGATCGCGCCGCAATTGAGCGCCACAAACGGCCCCTTGGCCCGCCCCGACACTGTATGAATGGCCTGCGCCGCCACCTCTTTGCCGGTGCCGCTTTCGCCGGTAATAAACACCGAGGCAAAGGAATGGCCGATGTTTTCGATCATCGCGTAAATCCGCTGCATTTGCGGCGAGGTGCCGATAAAATGGTGGTATTCGCTTTGGGCTCGGGCCGGAGCCGCGGTTTCGCGGGTCAGGTGTTTGACCGATTCCAGCGCGCTTTGCACCGCCGCAGTCAGGCGTTTTTCGTCAAACGGCTTGACCAGAAAATCGAACGCGCCCTTGCGCATCGCATCGATCGCCCGATTGATAGAGCCGTTGGCGGTGATCACCACCACCCGCGTATCCTTGTTTCTGTCCAGTATTTCGGCCAGCACCTCTATCCCGTCGCCGTCGGGCAATAAAAGATCCAGCAGGATCACGTCAAAGCTTTGTTGAGAGATCGCGGCGCGGGTTTGGGCAAGCGTATCGGCCAGTTCTACCGCGTACCCGGCCTTTTCCAGCACCGAGCGATACACCATCGCCAAGGATATCGTGTCTTCAACAAGTAATATTTGTTGCGTCATTTCAGCGCCTTACCAGATACTTAGCTCCTTTGTAACGAAGGTCTGCACCAAATCAAGCCCCTTTTGGCATTCATCCGCAAGCGGGGTGACGCGCGGCCAGTCGCCCTGACCGGCGGCCTGATTGAGGTTTTGCGCAACCGATTGCAGCCCCACCGCGCCAATGGCACCGGCCACCGACATCAGGATATGGGTATTGGCACGAATTGGCGCGGTATCATGCGCGGCCATGCCGTCATTCAGCCCCGACTGGACCGAGCGCAGGTCTTGCTGCACCTTGCCCAGCAGTTCAACCATTGAATCTTTGCCAATCACCTCGGCCAGCGCATCATAGATGCTCCGGTCGATCACCGTCCCGTCGGGCGTGGTCTGCTCGACGGCGGGCGTTGGCGTCTGTGTGCAAAAGCCCAGAATAGCCTCGCCAAAGCGGGCGATATCGGTGATCGGTTTGGGGATCAGCCCGTCGGCACCGGCCTTGTGGATGCGTTCGCGGTGGTCGTCCATGGCATAGGCGGTCAGGGCAACCAGCGGGGTTTTTGCGCGTGCATCCGGGCGGTTGCGCACCTCGCGGATAACCTCCAACCCCGACTTTCGCGGCATTTCGATGTCGATCAGGCCCAGATCAAAGGGTTCCTGCTCGAACAGTTGCAGCGCCTCTACCCCGTCAGAGGCCACGCTGAATTTGGCATTGAGCGCCAGCAGCATCTGGGTGACCACCAACTGGTTGGTCACGTTATCTTCGGCCACCAGAATGTTCAGGTTCGACAGGTCGGGCAGCGCGTTGGCCGTGGCCGGTTGACGGGGTTTCACCGGCTTGCCCGATTTCAACACCACCTCGACACAGGCCCCGCCCTGCGTGCGGTTAAAGGCCCGCACCCGTCCACCGGCATGTTCGACCAGCGACTTGACGATATACAGCCCCAACCCGTTTTGCGGCCGGCCGGTATTGACCTTGCCGCCCCAGATCTGAAAGGCGTGTTCCAGCGCCGTCGCCGAAAAACCGCCGCCGTTATCGCTGATTTTCACGCCAAGTTCGGCCGTGTTTGTGGTGTCAAATGTCATCTCGATGACGCTGACGCCGGGGCTTTTCATCGCGTTGCCGATCAGATTGTTGAATATCCGCGCAAACCCGACGCGGCTTAGGCCGGTTACGGGCGGCAGGTTGGTACTGTCACCAAAATTGATCACAACCCCGTTGGCCGCGCCCTCGTTTTCCCAGCGCGCCCGGATCTGTTCGATCACCGGCGCAGGGTCAAGGTCGCGCGGGGTGCGCGCCGAAGGATCGGCGCCCGATTCCTCTATCAGGTCGGCCAGCATCCGCCCCGCCGATTTGACCCGCGCCAGATGCCCCTGTTCCTGTTCGGTCAGGGTTGCGCCCTCGATCAATGACAGCCCGCCGACAATGCCCGACAACACCGAGCGGATATCATGCGACAAAAGCAAAAACCGCAAATCCTGCGAGGTTTCGGCGTCGAATTCATTTTGTTTAGTCTGCATTGGTTTCCCGGCACAAATGGGTGCAAGCCCGCGGGGAAAATACCCCTAGGTTGTATCTTATAGACGAATTAGCAAAAAAGTGTTAGCAAATTATGAGGCCAGACGCTCAAAAACCGTTTTGCGCAACTGTTCCACATTCAGGGGCATGGTGGCGATATGGTCAAACAGGCCCGCATCGGTAGGTGTGCCAACCGCAATGATCAGCGCATCGGGCAACATCTGGCGCAACTTGGCGACCTGCGCGGCCTCGTCGGCGCTGCCGGCCTCCAGCATAACAAAGGCGATATCGCCCGAGGATTCATCCTCGACAAATTGCACCCCGCCATCATCAAGTGCCGAGCGGCAAAGCGTGCGTAAAACCTGCGAGCGCACCTCGCATTTGATTCGAACCACCGGCGCTTGTTTTGCGACCTCCAGCGGAACGCGCACCAGCACGCAGATTTCGCCGTCGGTCGAGGGTTCCAGCGCGATGGTACCACCCATATTGCGAATCAGCCCGCGCGCCAGCGCGGGGCCAAGCGCATCGGCAGCAAAGCCGCCAACTCCTTCATCCCGACCACCAAAAATCAGATCCGGCGTCCAGTTTTCGCCCTGCGGCGCGTATTCCAGATTGATGCGCCCGACCAGATCGCCGCCCTCATAGTCCAGCTTCAGGTTGATCTGGCCGGTTCCGGCGGTTTCGGTGAAATAGGTGACCAGATGGGCAAAGGATTGCCGCAGCCGGTTGAAATCGCCGTTCAAACGTTCGGGGCAATCCGCGCCCGTCTGCACGCTGAACCCGCCATCGTCGTGCCGCGTTTCGGGCGCGATGGCTTGTTCCAGCGCTATTGCCAGTTGGCGCGGCGCAAAGGGCTGTTGTTCGATGCTGATATCGTTGCCCTCTAACGCCGAGTAATCCAGAATATCGGTCAGCATGTCGATCATGGTTTGCGCCGAGCGGTTAGCCTGCCCCAGCAACCGTTCCTGCGCCTCGTTGACCTGAGTCTGGCGCACCAGCGCCAACAACCCCAGAACCCCGTTCATCGGGGTGCGCAATTCGTGGCTCATCATGGTCAGGAAGCGGGATTTGGCAAGGTTGGCATCCTGCGCCTCGCAGGCCAGCGCATAGTTGCGTTCGGCCAGCTTTTTGAACCGGCGGCCCTGCCAACTGTAATAAATCAGCGCCAGAACCATCATTACCACCGAGATGATGCTCAGATACAGGGTAAATTCGGCGCTGCTGCGCATCTGTTTGCGTACTTCGGCAGCAAGGGCCTCTTCCCCGAGAAAGACGCGGCGGCGCAGGTCGCGAACTGCTCTGGAATAGGGCAGAAAGGCGCGGTGGATTTTGGCATTGGTGGCCTGGTCAAAGGGGGCAAGGCTGACCACCGCCACCTCCTGATCATTCAGGGTTTGCACCAGCCGGTCGATCACATGCTCCGTGTCGTATTGTTCCAGCCGCTTGCCGATGCGCCCGTGCTGGAACACGCCGACCCTGCTCCACAAAACATCGAACCGGTGGTTGATGGCCTGCACCGAGGTATCGGTGCCGCTGTCGGTTGCCCGCAGCGAGTCGCGAAACCGCATCAACTCGATTTCCAACTGGGTAACCGACCAGGATATATCTTCCTGACTGGCCTGATTAAGCGCGGCCAGACTGCGCTGGAAGGTGAAAAACCCGAACCCCGCCAGCCCGATTGCGAACAGAATGATCGCAGTCAGAACCAGCTGGGATATTTTTCGCCTTGTACTCACGTCAATTAATTTCCATCCGCACCAGTTGGTAAATCAGTCTGGAGTTATATAGCGGGTCTTGCAACTCGCTATTTTCGCTAAGGGGATACATTACCCAGATCGGCCCTTTGCCACGCCGGCTAAGGCGCCGCCCGTCTGCGGTATGGGCAAAAACCACGTCATAGGTATAATAATCCTCGATCGGAACCGGCACCGAATAGTCGTCACTGGCATAAAGCGTTACCGTCGTCGCCCCCTCGTGGGGCACCATATCCAGCAGCGACCTGCCCGACGGGCCGATATACGAAATCATACCGTCAAACCATTCATTCTCTGTTTTCACCTCGATGGTGGGCAGGGCCAGATATTCCTCCTCCGTGAAGGTCAGGGTGGTGTCACCGCTGACAATGGTAAACATTGCGTCCTGCGCCGCAACCGCACCCGGAAGAATCAGAGCGAAAATGGCGAGCAGGATCTGCGCGGGGGTGGTTAACAGTTTCTTCATAACATTCTCCTTTTTCCCTCGCCCTGTGTTATGCAATCCATAGGCCGTAATTTAACACAGGTTTCAAAGCCCGGTAATTGCAATTTGCACAGATAAAAATGTGGAATTTGCATTTTGCCATTTTTGGCGTTTTTCATTTGCACAATGCAACTTTAACCATATGTTAGCTTTCAAGTAAAATTAAAAGAAAATTAGGTAACATTATGTAAATATAAATAAAACACCGATAACCTATGCAAAGAGCTATCGGCGTCAGGTTGTTGGTACGGGACTTGCCATTACCGCATTTTAGCCAGCCGGATAACCGATATTTCGCAACGCGGCGGTGATTTCGTCCAGAATAACCGGGTCGTCAATGGTGGCAGGCATTTTCCATGACCGCCCGTCCGCAATCGCGGCCATGGTGCCGCGCAACACCTTGCCCGAGCGGGTCTTGGGCAGGCGGTCCACCACGGTTGCTATCTTGAACGCTGCCACCGGACCGATCTTTTCCCGCACCAGTTTGATACATTCCTTGACAATATCGCCATGCGCCCGCGCGCAGCCCGCGTTCAGACACAGAAACCCGACCGGCAGTTGCCCCTTCAGATCGTCCGCCACGCCAATCACCGCGCATTCGGCCACGTCGGGGTGGCCCGACAAGACCTCCTCCATCGCGCCGGTAGACAGGCGGTGCCCGGCCACGTTGATCACATCATCGGTGCGCGCCATAATATAGATATAGCCGTCATCATCGATCATCCCCGCATCGCCGGTTTCGTAATAGCCGGGAAAGGTATCCAGATAGGATTTCCTGAACCGGTCTTCGGCGTTCCACAGGTTGGGCAGCGTACCCGGTGGCAGTGGCAGTTTGATGGCGATGGCCCCCAACTCGCCGCGCGGCACTTCGTGCCCGTCATCACCCAGCACTCGCACGTCATAGCCCGGCATCGGCACCGTGGGCGACCCCAACTTGACCGGCAGCAATTCAAGCCCCGCCGGATTGGCCGCGATGGCATAGCCGGTCTCGGTCTGCCACCAATGGTCGATCACCGGAATGCCCAGTTGTTGTTGCGCCCAGATGATCGTATCGCTATCGGCGCGCTCGCCAGCCAGAAACAGGTGGCGCAGGCTCGACAGGTCGTACTTTTTCACCAGCTCACCGCCCGGGTCTTCGCGTTTAATCGCCCGAAACGCCGTTGGCGCGGTAAAGAACGACACCACCTTGTGGTCCTCGATCACCCGCCAAAAGGTGCCCGCATCGGGGGTGCCCACCGGCTTGCCCTCGAATACCACCATGGTTGCGCCGTAAATCAGCGGCCCGTAGGCAATATAGGAATGCCCGACCACCCAGCCCACATCCGACGCCGCCCAGAACACCTCTCCGGGGTTCACATCATAGATGTTCTTCATGGTCCAGTGCAGCGCCACCGCGTGGCCGCCATTGTGGCGGATCACCCCCTTGGGCTGGCCCGTGGTGCCCGAGGTATACAGAATATAGAGCGGGTCATTGCCCTGCATCGGCACGCAATCCGCCGGTTCCACCCCGTATTGAAAGGCGTGCCAGTCCACATCGCGCGCGGTCATCTCGGCCACTTCCTGCTCGCGCTGGAAAATCACGCAGAATTCGGGCTTGTGCGCGGCCATTTCAATCGCGCCGTCGATCAGCGGTTTATAGTGGATCACCCGGCCCGGCTCCAACCCGCAGCTAGCCGCGATAATCGCCTTGGGGGTCGCATCGTCAATGCGCGTCGCCAGTTCGTTCGCGGCAAACCCGCCAAACACCACCGAATGGATCGCCCCGATCCGCGCGCAGGCCAGCATCGCCTCGACCGCCTCGGGCACCATGGGCATATAGATGATCACCCGATCACCCTTTTCAACGCCCTTGGCCCGCAGCGCACCGGCAAGGCTGGCCACGCGGTCACGCATCTCGGCATAGGTGATTTCATGGGTGGAATGGGTCATCGGGCTGTCATGGATGATCGCCACACGGTCGCCGTTTCCGGCATCCACATGCCAGTCGAGCGCGTTGTAACAGGTGTTCATCACCCCGTCAGAGAACCACTCGTAAAGCGGCGCATTGCTGTCATCCAGCGCGCGGGTCGGTTTTTTGTCCCAACTGATAGCCTCGGCTGCCTGCATCCAGAACGACTCCGGGTCAGCTTGCCAGTTTGCGTAGGTTTCTTTGTATCCCATGGGTGGACTCCCGATTTGATGGCCGGACCGGCCTTGGTGAACGCGCACCCCTCGGGAAATGTGCCGCCTCTTGTCGGGCAGATGTGGCGCAGTTTAATACGCCCGCCCGACAATGGCAAATGGAAATGAACAAGGGTTCAGTAATTCGTAGGGTGGGTGCTCGCACCCACCAACAGCACAAAAAAGGCGCGTGGAAAACCATGCACCCTACGGCTCGGAAGTACCGGTGCCTTGTCTTAAAACTTGTAACCGGCGCGAATGGTTGCGCTGTTAATGGTGGCGTCAATCCGGTTAACCCCGACATCGGACCCGGTCAAATTGCGCATCAGGTATTCAGCCCCGACGAAAATATGATCATTGACCATATAATCAAGGCCCACACCATAGTTAAGCCCCGCAGCCGGATAGAGGGTACCTGAATCACTCGTGGTCGCTCATGAATACCCGACAACGCCATACACAAACGCAGAGCCGAAACTATAGCCAAGCCGCCCCTTGGCATCCACACGGTCTGTTACGAAAGAGCTCAAAAGGCCCGTGACAGGTATGTTACCGGTGGTATAGGCCAACTCGCCCCCAAACACCAGATTGTTCACCTGCCGATTATAGCCGACAAAACCGCCAAATGCTGTGTTTGATTCAAGTGTTCTACTGATGCCAGGAATATCATTTGTAAAAGCGGAAACAGTGCCACTGTCAAAGCTGACCAGCCCCCCGGCATAAAAGCCGGACCAATCCGAAGCGGCGGCCGCAACCGGCGGCGCAACAGGCATAGTCGGCGCAGGTGCCGGTGCAGGATTGCCGGCGAGCGCCTGAGAGGCAAGTCCCAGAGCGAGGGCGGTGGTTGATAACAGTTTTTTCATCAAATGCTCCTTAACAGGCTGACAGAATTAATCGTATCCACCTATAATCACCGCCTTACCCAAACACAATTGTTTGAAACTATTCAGACTCGGGAATCGAAACGAGTGATATAATTACAACATCGCCCTGCGCTGTATTTCTCACGACATCCAAGCCATACATCCCCGCGAATGCGGCGATAGTGGGCAGCTCCCCGCGGTGGTCAAAGGCGTTTCAATTTGCGCCTTTCCCCTTTAGAATCCGCCCTTGCCTGCAAGGAAAACGGAAACAAAAAGAATCGAGTAAATCGTAGGGTGGGTGCTCGCACCCACCATTGCGAGAAATCTGCCCACAAACGCCAATAAAACGCGTCCTAGTTGACGGGTATGTCTATTATTAGACCTGCACAAAACCCTTAAGCACGCACCGTTCCAACCAGCAAAGCCATGGCGTTATATATGTTGGTAAACAACCGAAATAGGTGTTTCTAGCAGGTTTTCCAATTCTTCAATATCCGCGCCAGAAAGAACCCCAACATCTAAGTTCATCCCCTCGATAGCACACACCCAAAAGCTTGATGAAACTCATACTTCAAATCATTAAGCGTTACGGCTGGCCCATTGCAGCAAGCAAGTTGCTTTGGCTGCAAACGAAATTCCCTGCCATCACTATCTTCATTCATCCAGTTACCCCATTCCTCCAAGGAAAGAATAGCGCCGCAAGAAGGGCACCTGACGTTTGAAAAATTTGCACCTGCATCGAAAAATTGCGGTTTGTCAAAAATGAGCACCTTGGTTTCCGAATGGCTCGAGCCTTTGTTGGCAAGCCATGCCCGCCCGGCCCCAAGGCGCTCTGGAGCAACAAAAAGCCAAGGGTCTAAAGGAACAATCGTTATTCAGCTGTCAGACATTATCCCCCCTCAACTATACGTCGCCACCGGAGTCCCCGCCAGGGCGGCCATGTTCAGCAGCCCGCGCGCGGTAATGGACGGCGTCACGATATGGGCTTTGTTGCCCATGCCCATCAGAATCGGCCCGACCTCCAACCCGCCGGCCGACATTTTCAGGATGTTGCGCACTGCACTGGCCGCATCGGAATTGGCAAAGACCAGCACATTCGCCGCGCCCGCGTAACGCGAGTTGGGGAAGATCTTGCGCCGCAAGCCTTCGTCCAGCGCCGCGTCGGTATGCATCTCGCCCTCATAGACAAAATCAAGGTCCATTTGGTCGAGCATCGCCAGCGCCTCGCGCATCCGTTGCGCCGAAGGTGTGTTCAGGTTGCCAAATTGCGAATGCGAGCATAGCGCTATTTTGGGTTGCAGGCCAAAGCGGCACACATGGCGCGCCGCGCCCAGCACCGTATCGACCATCTGCGCGGCGGTCGGCTCGGCATTGACATGGGTGTCGGCGATAAACAACGGCCCGCCTTCCAAAATCATCATCGACAGCGCGCCGCGCGGGGTCAGTTCAGTCGAGCCAAGCACCTGATCCACATAATTCAGATGCCACAGGTATTGCCCGAAGGTGCCGCAAATCAGGCTGTCCGCATCGCCGCGCGCCACCATGACGGCAGCAATCGCAGTGGTGTTGGTGCGCAAAATCGCCTTGGCAAGGTCGGGCGTGACACCGCGCCGCTGCATGATTTCGTGATAGGTGCCCCAATAGTCGCGGAACCGCGGGTCGTTCTGCGGGTTAACCAGCTCAAAATCCTTGCCCTGCGTAATCGGCAGCCCGTATTTTTCCAACCGTGCCGCGACGACCTCCGGGCGGCCGATCAGGATCGGTTTATCAACCATTTCCTCAACCATCGCATGGGCCGCGCGCAAGACACGCTCGGATTCGCCCTCGGCAAACACGATGCGCCGCACCGCGCCGCGCGCTGCTTCGAAAACCGGGCGCATGATCAGCGCCGAACGGAACACCGACCCGTCGAGCTTTTGCTTATACGCGTCAAGATCGGCAATGGGCCGGGTTGCAACGCCGGACTCCATCGCCGCACGCACCACCGCGCCGGATACGATGGCCAGCAGGCGCGGGTCAAACGGTTTGGGGATCAGGTATTCAGGGCCGAAATTCAGGCTTTCATCCTTATAGGCCGCCGCCGCCTCGGCCGAAGAACTGGCGCGGGCCAGCGCCGCGATTCCTTCGACGCAAGCAACCTCCATCGCGTCGTTGATCGTGGTGGCCCCCACATCCAGCGCGCCGCGAAAGATAAACGGAAAACAAAGCACATTGTTGACCTGATTGGGAAAGTCCGAGCGCCCCGTGGCAATAATGGCGTCAGGCGCAACCGAGCGCACTTCGTCGGGCATGATTTCGGGCGTCGGGTTGGCAAGCGCAAACACAATCGGCGCCTTGGTCATTTTGGCCACCATCTCGGGTTTCAGCACCCCCGGGCCGGACAGCCCCAGAAACATATCGGCCCCGTCGATCACATCGTCCAGACTGCGCAAGTCGCTGTCCTGGGCGAATGCCTCCTTTTGCGGAGTCATTTCCTCGGCACGGCCCTGATAGACCAGCCCTTCAATGTCGCACAGCCAGACGTTTTCGCGCTTGACCCCCAGTTTCAGCAGCATGTTCAGGCAGGCAATCCCGGCAGCGCCGCCGCCGGTGGACACCACCTTGATATCCTCGAACCGTTTGCCCGCCACATGCAGCGCGTTGGTCGCCGCCGCGCCAACCACAATCGCGGTGCCGTGCTGGTCATCGTGGAATACCGGAATGTTCATGCGCTCGCGGCAGATTTTCTCGACGATAAAGCACTCGGGGGCCTTGATATCCTCGAGGTTGATCGCGCCAAAGGTCGGCTCCATCATGATGATCGATTCAGCCAGCTTGTAGGGGTCGGCCTCGTCCATCTCTATATCGAAACAGTCGATATTGGCGAATTTCTTGAACAGAACCGCCTTGCCCTCCATGATCGGTTTACTGGCCAGCCCGCCGATATTGCCAAGGCCCAGCGCCGCCGACCCGTTGGTGACCACGCCCACCAGATTGCCCCGCGCGGTATAGCGCGCCGCATTGGCCGGATCGGCCTTGATTTCCATGCAGGCATCGGCCACGCCGGGCGAATAGGCCAGCGCCAGATCACGCCCGTTGGCCAGCGGCTTGGTCGCCCTGATTTCCAGCTTACCGGGTTTGGGAAATTCGTGATAGCGCAGCGCGGGGGTGTCAGTCATGGATCGGGCCTTTTTTGTATACAACGGGATGCGCAGTATGCCGCAAATCCTTGACCATGCAAACCGAATAATTGTTGTTGGAATAAAAGGCCAACGGACACGCCGGATGGTGGGCCAAAGCCCACCCTACAGATGCCGTCGGAAAAACGTGACCAGCCGGTCCCAGAGCATCGGCTCGGTATCAAAATCATAGCCATGGCCCTGCCCCTGCGCCACCAGCAAGTCCGCCGGATTGCCGGCCTTTTCCAGCCGCGCGGCAAGGGTAAGGGTTTGTTCATGCGGCCAGACCTCGTCAGCCGTGCCAACCGACAGGAAAACCGGCCCGTTGAAACGCTCGATCTCTATTTCCGCACCGGGGATCAGGCGGTCGGCCATGGCCGGATCATCCCAGACCCAGGCGTGCGGTGCATCGGGTCGGGTGCTGCGCCATTCGCGCCCCTCGCGCATGGCCACCGGATCAAAGGCCGAGACCACCTTGTCCGAAGGCGTATGTGCCGCGACGCATTTCAGCGCCGGATCGGACCCGACCAGCGAGGCCAGCAGCAGCACCTTTTCACCGCCCCGCGACCAGCCAAACAGCCCCGTGCCCGTGCAACGCGGATGCGCGTTCAATGCCCGCAGCGCCTGCAGGTCATGCATCAGGGGCGTATCGCGGATCTCTCCGGCACCAAAGAAATCCCCCTCGCCATAGGAAACCGGAAGCGCCAGAAACCCGTGCGCCGCCAGAATCAGCGCAAAGCGATGCGACCAGCCCGCCATCGGCCCTTCGCCGCCATGCACAATCACCACGCCGGGCGCGGGCGCGTCTCCGGGGGGGCCATAGATCGGGCCAAAACCGGCAAGGGTTTCAAGGGTAATCGGGCGCATGGCGGGCCTCATTTAGCATTCACGTCTTTAAAAACCCTACCCCGCCCCCCATCTGTTGTAAAACCACAAATGAAGGGAACCCCCACCAGCATGCTTTTGCGCACCATCGACCGTTTTTTCAAACATGACGCGGCCGGAGGT
>JALXER010000168.1 GCA_027069385.1 Paracoccaceae bacterium | reverse complement strand
CGCTGGATGATTTCAAGGGCAAGCGCATTTTCACCTTCCCCACCGCTGGCCGCTTCATGGAGCAATTCGGGATGATTCCGGTATCGCTGCCATGGGAAGACATTGAGGTGGCCGTGCAAACCGGCGAGCTAGACGGCATCGGCTGGTCCGGCATCACCGAGGATTATACCTCGGGCTGGGCCAACGTGACGGATTACTTCCTGACCAACAACATCTCGGGCGCATGGGCTGGGTCTTTCTATGCCAATCAGGAAAGCTGGAACAAAATTCCGGAGCATCTGCGCGAGCTGTTGAAAGTGGTTACTGATTCCTCGCACTACCATCGCCAATGGTGGTATTGGGGCGGCGAGGCCGACCTGCGGGTGAACGGCACCGATATGGAGCTGACCTCGATTCCGGACGAAGAGTGGAAAACCGTTGAAGATGCCGCTGGCGTTTTCTGGGATGAAATCGCTCAGGAATCCGAGACCAAAGCCAAGGTTGTGCAGATCTTCAAAGACTATAATGAAGTGATGAACAAGGCTGGCAAGCCTTACCGTTACTAAGTAAGATATGTCACGGGCGGCCATGCTGCCCGCGACTCACCCCCTGTTCAAAAGAGGCTCCCTATGGCTGGCAATCTGACACTCGACGACCTGAAAAAATCCGTTAGCGCGGGCGAGATCGATACCGTGCTGGCCTGTATCGTAGACATGCAGGGCCGCCTGATGGGCAAGCGCTTTCTGGCCGCCCATTTCGTGGATGGCGGGTACAAAGAAACCCATTGTTGCAACTATCTGCTGGCCACCGATCTTGAAATGGCCACGCCCGACGGGTTTGCCTCGACCAACTGGGAAAGCGGCTATGGCGACTATATTATGAAGCCCGACCTTGCCACGATGCGCAAGGTGCCGTGGCTTGATGCGACCGCGATGGTGCTGTGCGATGTGCTGGACCACCACCACCATCAACCGATCCCCCATTCCCCCCGTGCCATGCTGAAAAAGCAACTGGCGCGGCTGGAGGCCATGGGCTTTGACGCGATCATGGCCACGGAGCTTGAGTTTTTTATCTTCGAGCAAAGCTTTGATAAAATTCGCAAATCGGGATTTCGCAAGCTCAATCCGATCTCTGGCTATAACGAAGATTACCACATCTTCCAGACCACCAAAGAAGAACACATCATGCGGCCGATCCGCAATCACCTTTATGCCGCTGGCATCCCGGTTGAGGGGTCCAAGGGCGAGGCCGAGGCAGGCCAGGAAGAGTTGAATATCAAATACGCCGGGGCCCTCGACACCGCCGACAACCACTCCATCGCCAAGCACGCCATCAAAGAAATCGCCTGGGCACAGGGCCACGCCGTAACCTTCCTGCCCAAGTGGGACCATACCAAGGTCGGCTCCTCCAGCCATGTCCACCAGTCCTTGTGGAAAGACGGCAGCAACGCCTTTTTTGACGAGGCCGACGCGCTTGGCATGTCCGGCCTGATGAAAAACTACATGGCGGGCCTGCTGAAATACGCGCCCGAATTCATGTATTTCCTTGCGCCCTATGTGAACAGCTATAAGCGCTTCCAAAAGGGCACCTTTGCCCCGACCCGCACCATCTGGTCGGTCGATAACCGCACGGCGGGGTTCCGGCTTTGTGCGGCTGGCAGCAAATCGGTGCGGGTAGAATGCCGGATTCCCGGCTCGGATATGAACCCCTATCTTGCCATGGCCGCCATGCTGGCCGCCGGGATAAAAGGCATCGAGGATGCGCTGCCGCTTTCCGAACCGACCGTGGGGGATGCCTATCAGGGCGACGGCGCCGAGATCCCGCAGAACCTGCGCGATGCCATGGCGACGCTGTCCAGCTCTGCCATGCTGCGCGAGTCCTTTGGCGACGACGTCATCACCCACTACACCCGCGCGGCAGAGTGGGAGTTGGAAGAATTTGACCGCGTGGTCACCGATTGGGAAATCGCACGCGGCTTTGAACGGGCCTAGAATAATAGTAACTGTGTAACTATTTACATAGGTAGTTACTATTGGTAGATGTCAAGCATCAGCCAAAGGGAACCAAACATGACCAATACGCAAAGCAAATACGAGCCTCTAGAGAATTACCTTGATAAAAAGGGATTTTCTGAAATTCCGATGACTTTCTCAGCTATAGAATCAGTCATCGGAAATAACCTCCCGCCCTCAGCCCGCAAACATCGTGCCTGGTGGAGTAACAACCCAAGTAACAGTGTTATTACTTTTGCCTGGCTCAATGCGGGCTATAAAACTGCACGCGTTGACCTTGAGCGCGAAAAACTGGTGTTTGTCCGTGATAACACCATTGAACCTCCAACAGTCAATAAGCCCAAACACGGCCAACATCCCATTTTTGGCTGTCTCAAAGGTCTTATCACAATACCTGACGATCTTGATCTTACAGAACCGGCAGACCCTGAATGGGGTGATCGGGCTTATGGAGATGCAAAATAATGGCGCCTCTATTGCTCGACACCTGTTCGGTGATCTGGATATCTGGTGGTGAACCCATAAATTCTGCCGCACAACAGGCTATTCAGCAGTCTTTCGAAACCGATAGCCCTATCTACATTTCGCCAATTACAGCATGGGAATTAGGCCTTTTAATGTCTCGCGGACGTCTGCCAGCCAGTATCACCGAACGTTCGATGCTCGAACGCCTCACCTCCTTGCCGGGCGTGGCCTATTCTGAAATGCCGGCCGGTGTTTTGATTGACTCATCTTACCTCCCCGGCACTTTACATAAAGACCCCGCCGACCGCATCATCATCGCCACGGCACGCGCGCAAGGTCTTACAATACTAACCCGAGATCAAAAGATCCTCGATTATGCAGAGCAAGGGCATGTCAACGCCCTGAGATGTTAAAGGAAACAAAATGACTACGATCAAGTGTATCTCACCGATCGACGGCTCGGTATTCGCAACGCGCGAATCGGCAAGCCTCGATGCGGCGGTCGAGGCCGTCGCCAAGGCGCGTACGGCCCAGAAGGCATGGAAAAAGCGCCCGCTGGAAGAGCGGATTGCGCTGGTGCAGGCAGGCGTGGCCGAGCTTGGCAAGATGAATGATGACATCGTCATCGAGCTGGCCCATATGATGGGCCGCCCCGTGCGCTATGGTGGTGAATTCGGCGGCGTGGAAGAGCGCGCCTCGGGCATGGCGGCGATTGCCACCGAGGCGCTGGCCCCGATCATCGTCGAGGACTCCGATGATTTTGAGCGCCGGATTGTCCGCGAACCCCACGGCGTTGTGCTGGTGATTGCCCCGTGGAACTACCCCTATCTGACGGCGATTAACACCGTTTCCCCGGCCCTGATCGCAGGCAATGCGGTGATGCTGAAACACGCCAGCCAGACCCTTTTGGCGGGTGAGCGCATGGCCGAAGCCTTCACGAAGGCAGGCATTCCCGCTGACCTGTTCCAGAACATCTTTCTTGACCACGCCACCACATCAAACCTGATCGCAGGCAACAACGTTGATTTTATCAACTTCACCGGCTCGGTAGGTGGCGGGCAAGAGATGGAGCGCGCGGCGGCGGGCACCTTTACCGGCGTTGGCACCGAGCTTGGCGGCAAAGATCCGGGCTATGTGATGGATGACGCCGACGTGGATGCGGCCGTTGACACTCTGATCGACGCGGCGATGTTCAATTCCGGCCAGTGCTGCTGCGGGATTGAACGGATTTACGTGGCTGAATCGCTTTATGACGCATTCGTCAAAAAAGCCGTGAACATCGTCAACGGCTACAAGCTGGGCAACCCGCTGGACCCGGAAACCACCATCGGCCCCATGGCCAACATCCGCTTTGCCGACGAGGTCCGCGCCCAAACGCGCGTGGCTTTGGCCGATGGCGCGGTGGCGATGATCGACCCCGCGAAGTTCCCCGAGGATGATGGCGGCACCTATCTGATGCCGCAAATCCTGACCAACGTCACCAACGAAATGCGGGTGATGCGCGATGAAAGCTTCGGGCCTGTGGTTGGCATTATGAAGGTTTCCTCGGATGAAGAGGCGATTGCGTTGATGAACGACTCCGAGTTCGGCCTCACCGCCTCGCTCTGGACCAATGATGCTACCCGCGCGGCAGCGATTGGTGCTGAGCTGGAAACCGGCACCGTGTTCATGAACCGCGCCGATTATCTGGACCCGGGCCTGTGCTGGACTGGTTGCAAAAACACAGGGCGCGGCGGCGCGCTCTCGGTGATCGGCTTCCAGAACCTGACCCGCCCGAAATCCTATCACCTGAAGAAACTGGGCTAGCCCCCCCTTGGGCTAAGCCCCCCTCCTAACCGCCCCCCGCAAGCGGGGGGAGGGACGCGCTTCGCGGCACCGTCCGCACCCTGACAAACACAAAGGACACAGACATGAACCTCATTGGCAACTGGGGCTATCCCACCCCGATCAAATTCGGCGCTGGCCGGATCAAGGAACTGGCCGAGGCCTGCACATCCGTTGGCATGAAAAACCCGCTCCTGATCACAGACAAGGGCCTTGCCGACCTGCCGATCACCCAAAACGCGCTCGATATTCTGGACGATGCGGGGCTTGGCCGCGCCATGTTCTCGGAAGTTGACCAGAACCCGAACGAGAAAAACCTTGAGGCGGGCGTGAAAGTCTATAAAGACGGCGGCCATGACGGGGTGATTGCATTTGGTGGCGGCTCCGGCCTTGACCTTGGCAAAATGGTGGCCTTTATGGCGGGCCAAACCCGCCCCGTGTGGGATTTCGAAGACATCGGCGACTGGTGGACCCGCGCCGATAGCGACGCCATTGCGCCGATCATCGCCGTGCCCACCACCGCCGGTACCGGTTCCGAAGTGGGCCGCGCTTCGGTGATTACCGATAGCGTCACCCATGTGAAGAAAATTATCTTTCACCCCAAAGTGCTGCCCAGCGTGGTGATCGCCGACCCCGAACTGACCGTGGGCATGCCCAAATTCATCACCGCAGGCACGGGGATGGATGCTTTTGCCCATTGTCTTGAGGCCTATTCCTCGCCGCATTACCACCCGATGAGCCAAGGCATTGCCGTAGAAGGCATGCGCCTGGTCAAGGAAAACCTGCCCCGCGTTTATGCGGACCCAACCGACATCGAGGCCCGCGCCCATATGCTGAGCGCCGCGATGATGGGGGCCACCGCCTTTCAGAAAGGCCTTGGCGCGGTGCATGCGCTTTCGCACCCGATTGGCGCGGTTTACAACACCCATCACGGCACCACCAATGCCGTCGTAATCCCGCCGGTGCTGGACTATAACCGCGCCGCAATCGAAGACCGGTTCGAGGCGCTGAACGGCTATCTTGGCCTGACCGGCGGGTTTGACGGCTTTCGCGCCTATGTGGTTGAACTGAATGACAGCCTGAGCATGCCCAGGAACCTGACCGAAATGGGGGTTGAGGCCAGCCGGATTGACGAGCTGACAGAAATGGCCCTGAAAGACCCGTCCACCGGTGGCAACCCTGTTGAAATGACCTTTGACAACACCAAGGCCCTGTTCGAGGCCTGCATGTAGGGTGCGTGGTTTCCGCGCACCGTTTCTGTGGTGGTGGGTGCAAGCACCCACCACCACTACCGCATCATTCATAAAACCGGGGATCTGGTCGGAGTGAGAGGATTCGAACCTCCGACCCCCGCCTCCCGAAGACGGTGCTCTACCAGGCTGAGCTACACTCCGAACCGGGCTAGGTCTTACGCCTAACCGGCGCAATGCTCAACCCAAAAATGCGTCTTTTTCAAAATATCCTCAGGGGGGAGCGACGACAAGTCGCGAGGGGGCGGAGCGCCCCCATACCGACCGCAGGTCGGCCCCTTCGTGTTTCGGTGCGCTGGCAAATTGCCCCTTGCGCCGGTTTGGACTCTGGTCTATATCATCACTCAAATGCGGTCGTTGGCTTCCACCCCCAACCTCCACCGGATGTTTCAACGGGCCGCGCGCCCGTTTTTTTGTGCCTGAAAGGCCCGTTATGTCTAACCTGATCGCCAGTTCCGCGATGGATCGCCGGCTTGCCGAAATCGTCACCCCCACCATAGAGGGCATGGGCTATGAACTGGTACGCCTGCGTCTGATGACCGGCAAACGCACCACTTTGCAGATCATGGCCGAACGCCCCGGGGGCGGTATAGAGGTCGACGATTGCGCCAAAATATCCACCGCCGTTTCGGCGGTGCTGGATGTCGAGGACCCGATCACCGACGAATACGCGTTGGAGGTTTCCTCGCCCGGGATCGACCGCCCGCTGACCCGGCTCAAGGATTTCGAGACCTTCAGCGGCTATCAGGTCAAGCTGGTCAGCCACGAGCTTATCGAGGGGCGCAAGCGTTTCTCGGGCGAGTTGCGCGGCGTCGAGGATGGCGAAATTCTGATCGAGATCCCCGAGGGCGTCATCGGCCTGCAATTCGACTGGCTGGCCGAAGCCAAGCTGGTGCTGACCGACGAGCTGATTGCCGAAAGCCTGCGGGCGCGCAAATCGGCGGGCAGCTTTAATGAACAAGATTTTGACGAGGTTGACACCTCGGACACACAAGAGGACTGAAAAAATGGCTATTACCAGCGCAAACCGTCTGGAACTGTTGCAAATTGCCGAGGCCGTGGCCCGCGAAAAACTGATCGACCCGAATCTGGTGATCGAAGCCATGGAGGACAGCCTTGGCAAAGCGGCAAAGTCGCGTTACGGGGCCGAATACGATATCCGCGCCCATATCGACCGCAAGACCGGCGAGCTGACCATGGAGCGCTGCCGCACCGTGGTGCCCGACGAGGAACACGAAAATACCTTTACCGAGTTGACGCTGGACGAAGCCCGCGAGATTGACCCCGAGGCCGAAATCGGCACGGTGCTGTCCGACCCGCTGCCGCCGATGGATTTTGGCCGTATCGCGGCGCAATCGGCCAAACAGGTGATCATGCAAAAGGTCCGCGAGGCCGAGCGCGAGCGCCAGTATGAGGAATTCAAGGATCGGGTCGGAGAGATCATCAACGGCGTGGTGAAACGGGTCGAATACGGCAATGTGATTGTCGATGTGGGCCGTGGCGAGGCCATTTTGCGCCGCGACCAGCTGATCAACCGCGAACCGTTTCGCAACGGCGAACGGGTGCGCGCCTATATCCGTGACGTGCGCTCCGAAGTGCGCGGCCCGCAGATTTTCCTGAGCCGCACCGCGCCGGAATTTCTGGCCGAGCTGTTCAAGATGGAAGTACCCGAGATTTACGACGGTATTATCGAAATCAAGGCCGTGGCCCGCGATCCAGGTTCGCGCGCCAAAATCGGGGTTATTTCCTATGACAACTCGATCGATCCGGTCGGGGCTTGCGTTGGGATGCGCGGCAGCCGCGTTCAGGCCGTGGTCAACGAATTGGGCGGCGAGAAAATCGATATCATCCCGTGGAATGACGACGCGCCGACCTTTCTGGTCAACGCGCTGCAACCCGCCGAAGTGGCCAAGGTTATTCTGGATGACGACGCAGAACGTATCGAGGTGGTGGTCCCCGATGACCAGCTTAGCCTTGCGATTGGCCGCCGTGGCCAGAACGTGCGCCTTGCCAGCCAGTTGACCGGCTATGACATCGACATCATGACCGAGGCCGAGGAATCCGAACGCCGTCAGGCCGAATTCGCACAGCGCACCAAGGTGTTCATGGAGGCGATGAACGTCGATGAACTGGTGGCGCAGGTGCTGGCCTCCGAAGGGTTTACCTCGCTTGAGGAGGTCGCCTATGTCGAGGCTGACGAGTTGCTGGGCATCGAGGGTTTTGACGAATCAACAGTAGAGGAATTGCAGGCCCGCGCCCGCGAAAGTCTGGAAGAAATGAACGCCAAGGCCATTGCCAAGGCCCGCGAACTCGGGGTCGAGCAAAGCCTGTTCGACTATGAAGGTCTGTCGCCGCAAATGTTTGTGGCGCTGGCCGAAGACGGGATCAAGACGCTTGAAGATTTCGCGACCTGTGCCGACTGGGAACTGGCCGGCGGCTATACCACCGTGGATGGCAAGCGGGTCAAGGACGAAGGCCTGCTGGAAAAATTCGACGTGGGTCTGGAAGAAGCGCAGGCGCTGGTGATGAATGCGCGGGTCATGCTGGGCTGGCTGACGCAGGAAGAACTGGACGCGCAATATGCGCAGGATGAAGAAGCCGAAACAGAAGGCGAAGCAACTACGGAGGCCGGGGCCTGATCGCAGGCCTCGGGGGCTTGGACATGACACGGGGTGGTCGCAAAAAGAACCGGGACGACGGTGCAGAGCGTAAATGCATCGCCACCGGCGCGGTTCTGCGCAAGGCCGCGTTGATCCGTTTTGTGGTTGGCCCCGATGCGACCATTGTTCCCGATCTGGCCGAAAAGCTGCCCGGTCGGGGCATTTGGGTCAGTGCAACCCGTGCCGCCATTGACAAAGCGGCGAAAAAAGGGCTTTTTTCCAGGGGAGCGAAACAAAAGGTTTCGGTGCCCGATGATCTGTCCGATCTGGTCGAGGGATTGTTGCGCAAACGCCTGATCGAACGGATCGCACTGGCCCGCAAATCCGGCAAAGCACTTTGCGGGATGGAAAAAGTGAAAACAGCGCTGGCATCCGGTGAAGCATGGCTGCTATTGCAGGCCTCTAACGGTTCCGAGCGTGGAAAATCGGCACTCAAGCCGCCAAAAGATGCAGAATCCTCGATTCAATGCTTAAACAGTGTCGAATTGGGTTTGGCTTTTGGTCGGGATAGTGTGATACATGCGGCGATATTGTCTGGAAGTGTAACAAAACGAATCCTGTTGGAGGCAAACCGGTTATCCGGAATGCAGCGTGATGGCGCAGATTCAGGCGTGTAGGAATGCTATGTGATGGCATGGCGTTGAAAGGTTAAGGCGAAGAATGAGCGATACGACAAATAACGATGGTAAAAAACCACTTGGGATGAAGGGCGGCGTTGTCCGGCAGAGCTTCTCCCATGGGCGCACGAAATCGGTCGTTGTCGAGACAAAGAAACGGCGCGTGGTCATCCCCAAACCGGGGGCAGGCGGTGCAAAGCCGGGGGCTAAAAAAGCGGGTGGCGGCTATCTGTCCGACGCCGAAATTGCACGCCGTAAAAAGGCGCTCGATGCTGCACGGGCCATGGAAGCCGAGCGGATCGCCAAGGAAAAGGCGGTTAGCGAGGCCCGCGAGGCGCTGCGCTCCGAACGCCGTGCCGAGAAAGAAAATGCCGAGCGCGAAGCCAAAGAGGCCGAGATCAACAAACAGCGCAAAGCCGAAGAGGCCAAAGCCGCCGCCGAAAAGGCTGCTGCCGAGGCGCGGGCTGCCAAGCCGGAACGCAAGACCGTCAGCGGGGCCGCACGGCCCAAATTGCGTGACAAGCCTGCGCCCGCCGATGATCCTGCTGCCGCGCAGGTAGCCGGTGCCCGTGCCGAAGCAGGTCGTGCGACCTCGTACAAGAAACCCGACGCCAAACCCGCCGAAGCACCGCGCAAGCAGACCCGGGGCAAAACCGGCGGCAATGACCGTCGCCGCGCCGGCAAGCTGACCATCAATCAGGCGCTGGGTGGCGGGGGCAACCGCCAGCGCTCCATGGCGGCGATCAAACGCCGTCAGGATCGCGAAAAACGCAAGATGATGGGTGGCCCGGTCGAGCGCGAAAAAGTGTTCCGCAAGGTACAGGTGCCCGATGCGATCACCGTTCAGGAACTGGCCAACCGCATGACCGAGCAGGTCGCCGCGGTGGTCAAGGCGCTGATGACCAACGGTATTATGGCGACCCAAAACCAGACCATTGATCACGAAACCGCCGAACTGATCGTCGAGGAATTCGGCCATACCGTGGTGCGTGTCTCTGATGCAGAGGTCGAGGATATTCTGGTTGCCGAACCCGAAGATGATACCGAACACCAGCAGACCCGCCCGCCGGTCATTACCATTATGGGCCATGTGGACCACGGTAAAACCTCTATTCTGGACGCGATTCGCAAAACCAACGTGGTGTCCGGCGAGGCAGGCGGCATTACCCAGCATATCGGTGCCTATCAGATCACCACCGACGACGGCACTGTCATGACCTTTCTTGATACGCCGGGCCACGCGGCCTTTACCTCTATGCGGGCGCGCGGTGCCAATGTAACCGATATCGTGGTGCTGGTTGTGGCAGCGGATGACAGTGTCATGCCCCAGACCATCGAAGCCATCAACCATGCGCAGGCGGCCGATGTGCCGATGATCGTGGCGATCAACAAGATCGACCGCGAAGGCGCCGACCCGACCCGCGTGCGCACGCAACTGTTGCAGCACAACGTGATTGTCGAGGAAATGTCGGGCGAAGTCCTTGATGTAGAGGTATCCGCCATCACCGGTCAGGGCCTTGACAAGCTGATCGAAAATATTGCGCTTCAGGCCGAATTGCTGGAACTGACCGCCAACCCCGACCGCCCCGCACAGGGCGCGGTCATCGAAGCCAAGCTCGACGTGGGCCGCGGGCCGGTTGCAACGGTGCTGGTCCAAAAAGGCACCCTGCGGCGCGGCGACATTTTTGTGGTCGGCGAACAATGGGGCAAGGTGCGGGCGCTGATCGACGACCAGGGCCAGCGCGTTGACGAGGCCGGCCCGTCCGTCCCCGTCGAAGTGCTGGGGCTGAACGGCTCTCCCGAAGCCGGTGACGTGCTGAACGTGGTTCCCGACGAGGCCCGCGCGCGCGAAATTGCCGAATACCGGATCAAGGTTGCCAAAGACAAGAAAGCCATGGCCGGTGCGGGCGCGACGCTCGATCAGTTGATGGCCAAGGCCAAAGAGGACCAGAACGTTTCGGAACTGCCTATCCTGCTGAAAGCCGACGTGCAGGGCTCGGCCGAGGCGATCGTGCAGGCCTGTGAGAAGGTCGGCAATGACGAGGTCCGCGTGCGGGTGCTGCATTCGGGCGTCGGGGCGATTACCGAAAGCGACGTAACCCTTGCCGAAGCCTCGGGCGCGCCGATTCTGGGCTTTAACGTGCGGGCCAATGCGCCGGCGCGCAATGCGGCCAACCAGAAAGGCGTCGAGATCCGGTATTACTCGATTATCTACGATCTGGTGGACGACATCAAAGCCGCCGCATCCGGCCTGCTTTCGCCCGAGCTGAAGGAAACTTTCCTTGGCAATGCGCGCATCAAAGAGGTATTCAAGATTACCGGCGTTGGCAAAATTGCCGGCTGCGAGATCACCGAAGGGGTGGCGCAACGCCATGCCGGTGTGCGCCTGCTCCGCGACAATGTGGTGATCCACGAGGGCAAGCTGAAAACGCTGAAACGCCACAAGGACGAGGTCAAGGAAGTGACCGCCGGACAGGAATGCGGCATGGCGTTCGAGAATTACGAGGATATCCGCGAAAACGATATGATCGAGATTTTCACCACCGAAGAAATCGAGCGCTCGCTATAACGGCATGATCATTGCCCGATAGACCAAGTGCGTTTTGAAACAAGTTTCAAAACGCGTTGCGACACCATGGCCTCACTTCGTTCGGCGGAAAGGGGGGCCACAGCCCCCCTCGCGCATGAATGCGCATACCCCCCGAGGGCGCGAAGTGAAGCCCCTTTTGCCAGAATGGCAAAAACCCTTATACGGCACTACGCCCGCATATCCGGGTGCTGCCCGTCGTGTAGCTCCAAAACCGAACGCAGTGAGGCCATGGTGTCGCAACCGGCTTTGAAGCTTGCTTCAAAGCCGACCTTCCTGTCTGGAACAGATACATCTTGCGCCATAAATGCTTTCTGCTGGTATTCGGGGTCTGTTTCCCTTTTGGAGTATTGCTGTCCGACCAGTGGATTAGCAGCAAAGACATGAGCCGCATCAATTCGCATGACCGATGGCGGTTAGCGGGCATGCATCAGAACCAATGCAAACACAAAATCAGGCGTACTCATGGCGGCCGCTGCCCAGAGGCAAGAGAGTATCTGCCAGCATAAAGGCGATGGTAAGGTCGGTTTTGGGCCGGTCAAGGCCGCGCTCCCAGCTTGGCAGGAGCGCCGCGAAGATGTAAAACAGACCCCGAAAACCAGTGTTTATCCGATGGCCAAGGCCCAAAGTCCCCGACTGTTTATCGGTAGTTTGGCAGGGGTCATGCAGCCGATGCAGGGCGGGTGACTGCGCAAAGCGCTTGCAGCCTGCCAGCCCCGACCGGCTCCTCGGCCTGCATGGGCACCACGGCATAGCGGCTGGAAAGCTCGGTCGCCACTTTGGTGATCTGCTCCTGCTCGGCCCGCGCCCGCTTTTGCAGAATCGGCTGGGTGGTATCAGCCGCCGCCAGGCTGGAATTCACAATCCAACCCCACGGGTGAATGCCGGCGCGCTTCAGGTCTTCTTGCAGGTGCGCGGCTTCCAGCACAGGGGTGGTTTCGGGCAGGGTTACGATCATGATCTTGGTTTGCGCGGGGTCTTGCAGGCGCATCATCGGGGTTACCAGCTTGGCTTTGGATTCGCCTTGGTGGCGCACAATGTCCTTATGATAGGAACCGGTGGCATCCAGTAGCAACAAAGTGTGGCCGGTGGGCGCGGTGTCCATGATCACAAAATGGCGGGAGCTTTCGCGGATCACCTTTGAAAACGCCTGAAAAACGGCGATTTCTTCGGTGCAGGGCGAGCGCAGGTCTTCTTCGAGCATGGCGCGGGCCTGGGCGTCCAGATCCTTGCCCTTGGTGGCCATGATATGCGCCTGATAGCGGGCGGTCTCGGCGGCAGGGTCGATGCGGCTGACGGTCAGGTTTGGCTGGTCGCCGCTCAGGGTTTCGGTGATATGCGCGGCGGGGTCGGTGGTGGTCAGTAGCACCTCGTGACCCCGCGCTGCCAACTCGGTGGCCACAGCGGCGGCCATGGTGGTTTTGCCAACCCCGCCCTTGCCCATAAACATCACCAGCCCCTTGCCGGGGGCCTCGATGCCATCAATCAAGGTGCCCAGTTCGGGGTAATCATGCGGGGCGGTGGAGGCCTCGGTTTCCGGCGTGTCATCCGCGCCCGAAGCAAAGCGCTTGAGCGCCTCTAGGCCGACAAGGTTTTCTGACCGAAGCGGAAAGATTTTGCGGGGCAGCGCGGCGACCTCGGGGGTCATGCCTGCCAGCGCGTCCTCGTCCCGCTTCAACAGTGCCGCTGCCAGCGGGTCGCCGCCCGTTTCAGTGGGCATCATGCCGTTAATCGCCAACTGCTGGTTTTTGATGCCGATCGAGGCCAACTCCTCAGAAGTGCGGGCCACTTCGCCAAGGGCAGATTGCCGAGGCCGCGCCACCAAAATCATGCGGGTGGTGTCGCCATCGGAAAGCCGATCAACCGCCGCGCCATACTTATCCCGCTGCTTTTCCAAGCCCGCCAAGGGGCCAAGACAGGAGGCGTCTCCCTTGCCCTCTTCCAGAAAGCCGGACCACGCACCGGGCAGCTTGAGCATCCGTATGGTGTGGCCCGTGGGGGCGGTGTCAAACACCACATTGTCATATTGTGCCAGCAGGTCATTGTCCGTCAGCAAGGCAGTGAACTCGTCAAAGGCGGCGATTTCAACGGTGCAGGCGCCGGAAAGCTGCTCTTCGATGCTGCGCAGGGCATCTTCGGGGAGCAATCCGCGCATCGGGCCAACGATACGCTCGCGATAGGCGGCGGCACTTTCCTCGGGGTTGATCTCGATTGCCGACAGGCCTTCTACATGGTTGATCGGGGTGATTTTGCTGCCGATCTCGGTGGCGAACACCTGCCCGACATTGCTGGCAGGGTCGGTGCTGACCAGCAGCACCTTTTTGCCATCCATGGCTAGGCTAAGCGCGGTGGTACAGGCCAGCGAGGTTTTGCCCACGCCGCCTTTGCCGGTGAAAAACGTGAATTTCGGGAGGGAGTCAAACATGGGGATACCTTGAGAAAGAGAGATTAGCAGCAGCCGGAGGAGGCTTCGGATTTGGCATCGCCGCCACAGCAGCCCGTGTCGGCCTTGGGTTCATCATTGCTGCCACAGCAACCCACAGATTTGGCTTCGGGTTCCTTAAGCGCCACACCTGCCCAGCCCGCCAGCTCGGCACGGTTGGGGAACCGGCCTTGGGAGTTGACATCCCCGTTGATCAGGATAACCGGCAGGCCCTCGACCCCGTCGGAATCCAGCACGGCTTTCACCTTGGGATTGGTGGCAAACTCCATCGGCTCGTTGGAAATGTTGATGCGTTTCACCTCGATGCCTTCGGATTTCAGCCAGTCAAGATCGGCGGCGAAATCGACCAGACGTTGGTCCACATCGGCACCACAAATGCCGGTGGCGCAGCACATGGCGGGGTCATAAACGGTCAGGGTTGTCATTTTTCAGGTCTCCATTTGGGTCAGGATAATACGGTGGTAAGCTGCGCAAGGGCTTGGGCCAGTCGGGCGCGGGGGCAGGCGATGTTGACGCGGGCGAAGCCCTCGCCCTCAACACCAAATGCCTGCCCGCGCGTGACGGCCCAGCCGGCCTTTTGGCGCAGAAATTGGGTCAGGTCTTCGGGGCTTAGGCCCATGGCGCGGAAATCCAGCCAAAGCAGAAACGTGCCTTCCGGCTCTATCATCTGCACCGCGTCCAGCGGTTTGAGGGCTTCGCGCACAAGGGCGATATTGCCCGCCAGATAGCCCAGCACCTCGTCCAGCCACGGGCCGCCCTTAGCATAGGCCGCGACCATTGCCGCACTGGCAAAAGCGTTGTTTTTGTTGACCGTCAGGCGGCTGTTTTCCACCTGATAGGCTTTGCGGCGGGCGTCGTTGGGGATGACCGTAAAGGAGGAGCAGCAGGCGGCGATATTGAAGCTTTTGGCGGGGGAAAGGCAGGTGATTGAATTATCCGCATAGGCGGGGCCGAGCGCCGCGAAGGGGGTGTAATCATGGCCCTGATAGGTGATATCGCCGTGGATTTCGTCGGACACCACCAGCACATTGTGGCGGGCGCAGATGTCGCCTAGCTGTTGCAGCTCGGCCCTTGTCCAGACGCGGCCAACGGGGTTATGCGGGTTGCAAAGATAGATCATTTTGGCGCTTGGCTGCGCGGCGAGGGCCTCCAACCCGTCAAAATCCATCGTGTAGCGGCCGTCCTTAAGGATCAGCGGGTTGCGCAGAATCTCGCGGTGGTTTTCGTGCAAAATATCGTAGAAATCAAAGAAAACTGGCGGTTGCACGATGACGCCATCCCCTGCCTTGGTGAAGATCGAGGCGGCAAGGGCGAGGGTGTTGAGGACGTTGGGCGAGCGCAGAATATGGCTTTGGTCCAGCGCCCAGCCGTGGCGGGCCTGCATCCAGCCCGTCAACGCGGGGAACAGGGCATCGGGCACGGCTTCATAGCCGAAAATGCCGTGGTTGAGGCGCGCTTGCATGGCGTCGCGCACCACTTCGGGGGCCATGAAATCCATATCAGCCACACCGGCGGGAAACAGGCCCTCGCCGCCCTCGCCCAGCACCATTTTGTGCATTTTCAGGGCAGGCACTTCGCGGCGGTCGATTTCAAGGTCAAATTGGCTGGGCATAGTCATTCCTCCAACAGCCATTTGAAGGTATAGGTCGCGGCTATGGCGGCGACGAGTTGCACGGCGATGAAGGCGCCCACATCGGACGGGTGAATGCCTGCAAAGGAATCCGAGAAGCTGCGGGCGATGGTGACAGCGGGGTTGGCAAACGAGGTGGAGGAGGTGAACCAGTAAGCGGCGGTGATGTAAAGGCCGACGGCCATGGGGACGGCGCTAGGGCGGGCCTTGATGCAGGCCATAATGGTGCCGACAAGGCCGAAGGTGGCGACAAATTCGCCCATCCACTGGCCCGGGCCGGTGCGAATTTTGGTCGAGGTCTCGATGATGTCCATATCAAACATGAAATGCGCCGCAAACACGCCCGCGATGCCGCCGGTGATTTGCGCCAGCAGGTAAAGCGCGCTGTCACTGATGGAAATTTGCTTGCGCAGCGCAAAGCTGAGCGTGACGGCGGGGTTAAAATGCGCGCCGGAAATCGGCCCGAACACCGTGATCAGTACAACCAGAATGGCCCCTGTGGGGATGGTATTACCCAAAAGCGCAATCGCCACGTTTCCGCCCGCCAGATTTTCGGCCATAATGCCGGAACCAACAACCGTGGCGAGGAGTGAAAATGTGCCAACCCATTCGGCAAAAAGTTTGCGTAGCATATATAGTGGCTCCCATATTATTACGGCGATTGCCGAAGTGTCGTATCCTTAGAGCAACTCACTTGTCGCTTGTCAAGCTTTGATTATTCGGCTATTGTCGAATTATCATAATTAAGGCGGACCCCATGACAAATACCTTCAAAGGCCCTGACGCACTGAAAGACTTCCTGAACCCGGGCAAGCACCCCAACCTGCCGATGGTTGAACTGCCCGAATCGCTGAACCCGTTTGCGGCGCAGGGCGTGCGGGTCTTTGCCAAGATGATGGGGCTGTCGCCGCTGGGCAACGTCAAGGCGGTGCCGGCGTTTAACATGGTGCGCGAAATGTATCGGCGCGGTGAACTGGAAGGCGTGGAGCGGCTGGTGGAGAATTCATCGGGCAATACGGTGTTTTCCATGGCGCTGGCGGCGCGGCAATTTGGGGTGGCGCGGACACAATCCTACATTCCAAGCGAGATTTCTTGGAACAAGCTGTTAATGCTGCAATTCTTTGGCATCGAGCCGATTGTGAATGTCGAGCCTCAAGCGCCCGTGGAAAATGACCCCAGAACGGGGGTATTCAAAGCGCGGCAGGACGGGCAGCAGCCCGATGCCATGAACCCCGGCCAGTATGAGAATAACGATAACCCCGCAGCCCATGAAAAATGGACCGGCCCGCAGATTTGGCAGCAAACCGAGGGCAAGATTGATATTTTCGGAGTGGGGCTGGGCACGACCGGCACTTTGATCGGCAATTCGCGGTTTTTCAAAAGCAAGAACCCCGATATCAAGGTGGTCGGCGTGATGCGCGCGCCGGATAATTATGTGCCCGGAGTGCGCACCGAAAACCTGCTCAACGTGGTGGATTTTGCTTGGCGCGACCATGTGGACGCGCTGGAAGGCGTGCCCACCGAAACCGCCTATCTGACCAGCATGGAGATGAGCCGCCTTGGCATTCTGGCCGGCCCAAGCTCTGGCCTTGCGCTGGCGGGGCTGCTGAAGCACCTGAAAGGGCTGGAGGAAACGGGCAAACTTGAAAGCTTCCGCCGCACCGATAGCGGCGAAATCACCTGCGTGTTTCCCTGCCCCGACGGGCCGATGGCCTATCTGGATGAATACTTTAAATATGTCAATAAAAGCCATTTTCCGGCTATAACCAACGAAGACGACTTGGTGAACAAGCCCTGAAAGGGGGAAGCATGGACCAGCACAAAGCCATCGAGGCCTTTGCCGCGCTCGCACAAGATACTCGCATGTCGATTTACCGCCTGCTGGTCAAACAGGCCAAAAGCAGCATCCGCGCCAGCGAGATTTCGGAGCGCCTCGGCATTGTGCCCTCGACCCTTTCGGGGCATCTGGCAATTCTGAAACGCGCGGGCCTGCTGAAATCGGTTCGCCACCAGCGCGAAATAAGGTATTCGGCCGATATCGAAGCCATGAACGCCTTGATCCGGTTTTTGTTGCAGGATTGTTGCGACGGGCAGGTGGATCATTGCGGTGAAATTCTTACCCTGCTGGAAAGCCCCGCCTAGATGTCCGGCTCGCTGATCAGTTCCGATATCGATTTTTCGGCGCAGGGCAAGCATACGGGCTATCTACGCCTGCCCCATTCGGTACATCGCAGCGCCTATGGGCGCATTCTTATGCCGATCGTGATGCTCAGCAATGGCGACGGTCCCACCACCCTGTTGATGGCGGGCAATCACGGGGACGAGTACGAGGGGCAGATCGCGCTAGGCAAGTTGAGCCGGGAGCTGGAGGCAAACGATATTCGTGGCCGCCTGCTGATCCTGCCAATGGCCAATTTTCCGGCCGCACAGGCGGGCACGCGCACATCACCGCTGGATGACGGCAACCTGAACCGCGCCTTCCCCGGCGAGGCCCACGGCACCCCCACGCAAATGATCGCCCACTATATCGAGGCTGAATTACTGCCGATGTGCGACTATTTCTTTGATTTCCATTCCGGCGGTTCATCGCTGTACTACCCCCCGACCCTGCTGCGGGGCTTGGGCCATTCGCCCGAGGAAAGCGCCAAACTGGTTGATCTGCAAACTGCCTTTGATGCGCCCTATGCGTGGATTTTTACCTCGGGCGGCGGGCGCAATTCGACCGCGCGCACCGCCATGGGCGGGGGCAACCGCAAGGGAGCCATCACCCTGATGGCGGAACTGGGCGGCGGCGGGGCGGTTAGCCCTGAAATTCTGGCCCTGACCGAGCGGGGCATCAAGCGGCTGTTGCACGCCACCGGCATGTTGCCGGCCTATGTACCCGATGCGCCCAATGGCACGCGAGAGCTGACCATCACCGATTCCGTCATTGCCTATGATAACGGCTTGTTCGAACCCTATCACGACGTTCAGGACGAGGTAAAAAAGGGTGATACCGCCGGTGCAATCCACCTTCCCGAAACCCCGTGGCGCACGCCCGTTACGCTGCATTTCCAGCATGACGGCATGGTGTTGTGCAAGCGCGTGCCCGGTCTGGTCGAGCGCGGCGACTGTCTGTTTCAGGTCGGCAGCGACTTATAGGCAGATGCGCCATTGCCGGAACCGAAAGGGCCCTGACCCTAGCGGAAGGGCGGCGAATACATCAGGCCGCCATTGGTCCACAGCTCGTTATAGCCGCGTTCCAGCCCGACACTGGTATTCACGCCAAGATGATTGGCAAAGACCTCGCCATAATTGCCAACGGCAGCGATCGCGCGTCTGGCCCAGTCTGCATCCAGATCAAACTTGGCACCCAGATCCCCCTCGACCCCCAACAGGCGGCGGATCTCGGGGTTTTCCGAGGCAAGCATGTCATTCACATTGGCACGGGTAATCCCGAATTCCTCGGCGGCTTTCAGGGCGTTCAGGGTCCAGCCGACGATATCGCCCCATTGCGCATCCCCTTCGCGGACCACCGGTCCCAGCGGTTCTTTGGACAGAACATCGGGCAGCAGTACATAATCTTGCGGATTATCCAGCGAGGCCCGAATCCCCGCCAGCGACGAAATATCATTGGTCAGCCCAACGCAGGCGTTGGCGGTAAACTGAAGCGCCGATTCAACGGCATCGGCCACCACAACCTTTTCATAAGTCATGTTGTTACGGTTGAAAAAGTCGAACAGGTTCAGTTCGGTCGTGGTGCCGGAAATCACGCAAATCGGCGCGCCGTCCAGTTGCATTGCCGAAGTAACGCCAAGGGATTTGGGCACCAGCAACCCCTGCCCGTCGTAATAATTGACCCCCACAAACGAAACCCCGATTCCGGCATCACGGTACAACGTGTGTGTGGTGGTGCGCACCAGCAAATCAATTTCGCCTGACACCAGACTGGGAAAGCGCGAACTGGATGTCAGCGGCACAAAGTGCACCGCGTTCGGGTCGCCCAGTACCGCAGCGGCAACGGCCCGGCACAGGTCCACATCGAACCCCCGCCGCACGCCGTTTTCATCTTTGGCGGAAAACCCGAGCGAGTTTTGCGAGACCCCGCAATTCAGTTCGCGCCGGTCACGGACATCATCCAGCGTTCCGGCAGCGGCAATGCCCGACCACAGGGCAGCAACGGCGAGCAGGCTTGTCAGGTTCTTCAACATCGGTATGGCCTCTTTAGTAAACGATTGCGCTTTCCGGTAGGTCATTGCGAGATAATGGATGCAATGCAGGATGATCTGATCGGTTGCTGATAGAATTTTGCGTAGGAGCGGATCAAATTGGTATAGATCGTCACCGGCCTTTCTGACGCCAGAAACGTATCGGCCGGAATTACCCGTTCAACCGGTGTCCGGATGGCCAGCAGCGACGAATATCCCCCGACCATCTCCAATGACTGGATGATGCATTCGTAATCGGGTTGACCGTCCGAACATTTGGCGCAGGTCCGCACCGCGATCCCAAGGGTCGGGTCGGTTTGGGCAAGCTGTTGCAGGCTCTGGTTCAGGGCAACCAGATTAGCGTCATCGGGCAGGCTGTCGCCATGACCGCGCAGGATCGCGATCAGCTGTTCCAGTTCGACCGAGAAATACTGCCTGAAATTCAAAATCCCCGACAACCGTTCGATCGACAGCAGCCCCATAACCTTGCCCGGCGTCTGGTCTGCCACAAAGCGATTGATGGTCAGGGCCTTGTTTGATGCCCCCAGATAGCCGCGCAGCCAGTTCATGAAATCCACATCCGCAAGGCCATAGTTTTCAGCCAAAGATGAAAACGGCG
>JALXER010000167.1 GCA_027069385.1 Paracoccaceae bacterium | reverse complement strand
CTTCTGGAGCATCATTTTCCCGCTGATCACGCCCACGATGTTCTTCCTGATGGTCGTCAATATCGTCTACGCCTTCTTTGACACGTTCGGCATTATCCATGCCATTACCCAAGGCGGCCCCGCCAAAGCCACCGAGATTTTGGTTTACAAGGTTTGGTATGACGGCGCGGTCGCGATTGATCTTGGCTCCTCCGCCGCACAGTCGGTCATCCTCATGGCAATTGTGATTGTTATGACCGTGGTGCAGTTCAGATATATCGAGAGAAAGGTGGAATACTGATGATTGAAAATCGCCCCCTCACCACCTTTTTGGCCCATTTCACGCTAATCCTCGGTGTGGCCATTGTCGCCTTTCCGATCTGGATAACCTTCGTTGCCTCCACCCATGATGCCGTGCGGATGACTCAAGTGCCGCTGCCGCTGCTGCCCGGCGACCAGTTTTTCACCAACCTCAAAACTGTGCTGTTTGAAGGGGTTGGCGGGGAAAACGCCACGCCGGTATGGCTGATGATGACCAACTCGCTGATTATGGCCATGATGATCGCCATCGGCAAAATTGCCATCTCTTTGCTCTCGGCCTTCGCCATCGTTTACTTCCGTTTCCCCTTCCGCATGGGCTTTTTCTGGATGATCTTCATCACCCTGATGCTCCCCGTCGAGGTCCGCATTTTCCCGACCTTCAAAGTGGTCGCCGATCTGGGGATGCTCAATTCCTACTGGGGGATGACGGTGCCGCTGATCGCCTCCGCCACCGCCACATTTATGTTTCGGCAGGTGTTCTTAACGATACCTGACGAAATGCTGGAAGCGGCGCGGGTAGACGGTGCTGGCCCGATGCGGTTTTTCTGGGACATCCTCATACCGCTCAGCCGCACCAACATCGCCGCGCTGTTTGTGATCCTGTTTATTTACGGCTGGAACCAATACCTCTGGCCACTGCTGATCACCACCGATACCGGCTATTTCACCGTGGTCATGGGCATCAAGCAAATGCTTGAAAGCGCAGAGCTGGCCCCCGATTGGCACCTGATTATGATGACCGCCTTGCTGGCCATGCTGCCACCGATCATCGTGGTGCTGAGTATGCAAAAGATGTTTGTCAAAGGCTTGACAGAGACCGAAAAATAAGGAGGCCGTCATGGCGAATATTACCCTAAAGGGCATCAAAAAAGCCTATGGCAAAACCGAGGTGATCCACGGGATTGACTGGGAAATCAAGGACGGCGATTTCGTGGTGATCGTCGGCCCCTCGGGCTGCGGAAAATCGACCCTGCTGCGGATGATCGCGGGCTTGGAAAGCATTTCGGCGGGTGAGGTTTCCATCGGCGATACCGTGGTGAACAAGCTGGAGCCAAGCCAGCGCAACATCGCCATGGTGTTTCAGAATTACGCGCTCTACCCGCATATGACGGTTTACAAAAACATGGCCTACGGGCTGAAGCTGATGAAGCTCGACAAGGCCGAGATTGAGACCCGCGTGCAGAAGGCCGCCAAAATTCTGGAGCTGGAAGACTACCTCCACCGCCTGCCGCGCGAGCTTTCCGGCGGCCAGCGGCAGCGGGTGGCTATGGGCCGCGCCATTGTGCGGGAGCCTGCGGTGTTCCTGTTTGACGAACCGCTGTCCAACCTCGACGCCAAGCTGCGCGTGCAAATGCGCCTTGAGATCAAAAACCTGCAACACGAGCTGGGCATTACATCGGTTTACGTGACCCACGACCAGGTGGAAGCCATGACCCTTGGCGACCAACTCGCGGTC
>JALXER010000166.1 GCA_027069385.1 Paracoccaceae bacterium | reverse complement strand
GCGAAAAAGAAATCCTGAATCGTAGCGCTCCCGCCTGCTGTCGGCATCATTGCTTGCGCAATGAGCCTCCAGCAGTTGGGCGGGGCGTCTGCCTCTGCGGGGAGCCGCAAGCGGCCCCCCTTATCGGCAGAGCTTGTGCGAGCACAAGCAGGGGGCCGGCCCCCTCTGGCGCAAGCGCCATTCACCCCCGGGATATTTGGGAAAAGAAGAAAGTGAGACTTCCAATTTTCATAAATACTCTCAGGGGGGAGCGACGCATGTCGCGAGGGGGCGGAACGCCCCCCTACCGCCCGCAGGGCGGCCTGGCCCAAACGGAAGCCGTGTTTGCGCAAGCAAACGCGGCTGGAGTGCGGGAGGCGGCCGTGGTGTTAAGGGGTGTGCTTGCCAGTCAGGGCTTTGCTTTTGCTATGCCCCAAAAATTATACGCCGCGAATCGGGGGCCGGGGATATAGCCGGTTTCCAGCGTTTCGATGGCAAAGCCGCCATGGTTCAGCAATGCATCGATCTGGCGGTTCAGGTGGCAGCCGCCGGCGAACTTGCCCCAGATCGGGTCGAGCCGGTCTTGCCAGCGGCGCACGCCCGGATCCGGTGCAGCGCCGTGTTCGCAAAACAGCAGTTCCGCGCCGGGTTTCAGGACGCGGCGCATCTGTTTCAGCGCGGCAAGGACGTCGGGGATGGTGCACAGGGTATAGGTCACAAGCACCGTATCCACGCTGGCATCGTCAAGCGGGATGTCCTCGCCGCGCAGCCCCAGAAATTCGACCGGTGTTTCGATCGTCGCGGCCACCTTTGCCGCGCGTTTGCGCATCTGCTCCGAAGGTTCCAGCCCCCATATTTTTTCAACCTTGTCGGGGTTATAGAATGGCAGGTTCAGCCCCGACCCGACCCCGATTTCCAGAACTTTGCCCTTAGCTTTGGGCACGATCTTGCCCCGTTGCGTAGCAATAGGTTTGCCCCCGCAGGCCAGATTGACCGCCCATGGCAGCACATGTTTTTCGTAGAATCCCATATCAGCAATCCGGTGCCAGCAGCCGCGAGAACAGATTCATAATCATCTGGTTGTTTTCCCGCACCGCGGCTTCGTCAAAATGTACAAAGTTATCCAGCACCCAGCGGTCAACCTCCATGCCCAGCGCGATGACCATATCAAGCATCAGATCCGAAGGGATATCGGTGCGAATCGCCCCCACGGCCTTGCCCTGTTCCAGCAACCGGGTGATCAGGGCAATCGGGCCTTCCATCAGTTCGGCGCAGATATCTTCGGCGTTGTTGCGGTTACGATGGAACATCCGCCCCACCGCCATAACCTGCGGTGCGCCGGCCATTTCGTCGGTAGCTTGCAAGGCGACCTGTTGCAACAGGGGCCAGAAGTTTTCTTTGGTCAGGATGGAAAAATCGAACGCATCGACCATGGCCTGAAACGGTTCCAGCGTTTGCTCCATGATCTGTTTGAACAGGTCGGTTTTGCTGGAAAAGAAGTGGTAGAAAGAGCTTTTGCTCATGCCGATCGACCCGATAATCCGGTTCAGCGAGGCCTGCGCAAACCCGTGTTCCGAAAACTCGGCGGTTGCAATTTGAAACAGCCTGGCGCGGATATCGGGGTTCATCGATTGGGATTTATGCTGGGTCACGGGGTTGACAGGGCCTTTGGTCGAGACTAGGTGTAGGATATTGGACCGACTGGTCCATAGTACGTTTATACCGAACTCTACCCGATTTGCAAGGCAGGAGCCAGAGATGATAACCACAACACGCCGGACCTTTTTGACAACGATTGCCGCGGTGGCCGTTTTGCCCTCGGTTGCGGTTGCGCAGGATGCGAGCCAGATCTTGCGTGCGGCATTTGACAACTGGCGGGCCGACAGTTCGCACGGGGTGGTGGATATGACCATCCATCGCAGCAACGGTAATCGCAACCTGTCCATGGAAAGCTGGACCGAAGGCCACGACAAGGCGCTGGTGCGTTTTACCGCGCCCGAACGCGATGCGGGCAATGCCACCTTGCAGAACGGGCGGCGCACATGGGTGTTCAACCCGCGCCTGAACCAGGTGATCCAACTGCCCAATTCCGCCATGTCGCAAAGCTGGATGGGCTCGGACTTTTCCTATAACGACCTGACCAAGACCGAACAGATCATCAATGATTATACCCATACGATTATCGAGACTTCGCGCAGCAACGGCCACACGGTTTACACCATCGAGGCCATACCCAAACGGGGTAAGCCGATTGTCTGGGGCAAGCAGATTATCCAGATTCGGGATGATTTTGTGCTGTTGCGGCAGGATTTTTACGATCAGGTCGGCAATCTGGTGCGCTCTATGGTAACCGATCGGGTGCGGATTATGGGCGGGCGGCCCTATCCGGTGCAACTGACCATGAGCAGCGTCCAGTCGCCGGGTGAGTGGACCCGCCTGAATACCCGGTCGATCGAATTCGGCGTGCAGCACCCGTCCTATCTGTTTACCCGATCCAACCTGCAAAACCCGCGGAACTAGATCATGTTGGCTTCGCTTGCCTGGCGCAATATCTGGCGCCAACCTGTCCGTACCGGGCTTAGCCTGCTTTCGATGGCGCTGGCGGCTATGCTGATGGTGTTTATCATGTCGCTGCAACTGGGGGTCTATGACACCATGAAAACCGGCGCGCTGCGGTTGTTCGACGGATTCGGGCAATTCCAGATGCCCGACTATCTGGAGGACCCGGATATCGAACATACGCTGATCAATGCTGATGCGATTGCGCAAGCGGCGTTGCAGGTGGACGGGGTAACGGCGCAATCGCCGCGCGCCGGTTCGTTTGCCATTCTGGCCAATGGCGATATCAGCTTTGCGGCGGCGGTTATCGGGGTTGATCCGGCCCTTGAACCGGGCGTGACCTCGCTGGGGTCATCGATCGAACAGGGGCGGTTCTTGCAGCCCGGTGACGATGCGGCGATTGTGATGGGTATCGGGCTGGCGCGCAATCTTGATCTGGAGCTGGGCGACGGGGTCACGATGCTGGGCACCGGCAATAACGGCTCGGTGGCGGCGGATGTGCTGACGCTGGTCGGGATTTTCGACACCGGCATTCCGATGCTGGACCGGCAATTCACCCAGATGCCCCTTTCGCGCTTTGATGAAACCTTTGGCATGCAGGGCAATATCAACACCATTGTGGTCAGCGGTGAAAACCTGAGCGCCATTCTGTCAGCCGAACCGCAATTGCGCGCCATTGCCGCCCAAAACGGCGTTGCCTTTCGCAACTGGGAGGAACTGCAACCCACCGTCAAGCAGATGATCGACCTTGATATCAGCACCTCTATGCTGACCTATATCACCATGATTGTGCTGGTGGTGTTCATTATTCTGAACACGCTTTACATGTCGGTGCTGGAGCGCACCCGAGAATTTGGCGGCCTGATGGCCATGGGTATGCGCCCGGGGCTGATCGGCCGCATGGTCTGGCTGGAACTGCTGTTTCTGGCGTTGCTGGGCAACGGGATAGGCATTTTGCTTGGCTCTACCTTAGTCACGATATTTGCCAATGTGGGTGTCTCCTTTCCTGCCATGGCCGAGGTGTTTGCCCAATGGGGCGTGCCGGCGGTGGTGTATCCGATGCTTAGCCCGCTCAGCATGTTTCTGGCACCGGGGGTGATCGTGACCGCCATCGCGGTGCTGGGCTTTATCCCGTTTCGCCGCATCCTGCGGTTGGAACCGGTCAGCGCCATGGCGGAGGCAGGCACATGAACAATTTCGGTATTCTTAGAACGATTGCGTGGCGCAACCTGTGGCGCAACCCCAAACGCACCCTGATTACCCTGATCGTGGTTACCGTCGGCCTATGGTCTATACTGGCGTTTTCGATGCTGCTGAATGCCTGGGCCGAAAGCTCCAGACAGAATGCGCTGGGGCTGCTGATCGGGCAGGGGCAAATCCACGCTGCCGGATACATGGATGATCCCAATATCGACCACCTGATGCCGCCACCCGACGGGGCGCTGCGCGATGTGCTGGACAGCGACGGGGTGGCGCACTGGGTTGCCCGCCTGCAACTGCCCGGCGTGGTGCAAAGCGAATACAAGACCCTGCCGATTACCATTCTGGGGGTCGATCCGGCGGGCGAGCGCGAAATCAGTCTGGTGCCCGACAAGATAGTCGAGGGCCGCTATCTGAACGGGCTGGATGATGACGCGGTGATTATCGGGGCCAATCTGGCCAAGCGCCTGAAAACCACGCTGGGGCGGCGGATTATCCTGATGTCCACCGGTGCCGACGGCTATCTGGAGGAATACTCGTTCGATATTGTCGGGATTTTCGATGCGGATCAGGGGTTCGAGGATTCCTATGTGTTTACCGGCCGCTCGCTATTGCAGGAATATATGGGGCTGGACGATGAAATCGCGCAGATTTCCTTTGTCCTGCCCGATGAATCCGGCCTGCCCGCCATGATCGACACGCTAAAGGCGGCGGCACCCGATCTGGACATTCGCGACTGGAAACAGGTGTCGGTAATGGCGGCGGCGATGAACTCGGCGATGAAGTCGATTATCTATATCTGGCTGGGGATCATGATCATCATGATGAGCATCGGCATTATCAACACGCAGTTGATGGCGGTGTTCGAACGCACGCAGGAATTCGGCCTGATCCGCGCCATTGGCCTAAAGCCGCGCATGGTGCTGTGGCTGGTGACGCTCGAATCGGCGCTGCTGATGGCGGTGGGCATGGTGCTGGGGGTGATCCTTGCCGTGCTGACCTATTTCGGCTTTCAGGGCGGGCTGGATCTTAGCGGGTTTTCCCGCGCCATGGAGGCGATCGGCTCGGGGCAGGTCCTGTATCCGCAATTCGCACCGGCGGATTTCGTGATCTATCCGGTGCTGATCTGGGTTATCGGGGTGTTGGTGGCCCTGTGGCCCGCCTATCGCGCCCAGAAAATCAGCCCGGTAGAGGCGATGCGCCATGCCACATGAACAAGGAAACAAAATGATGCAGGCACTTGTAACCTGTCGCGGACTGACAAAGGTTTTTGGCAAGGGGGAACTGGCGGTTCATGCGCTGGACGGGGTGGATCTGGATATCCATCGCGGCGACTTTGCCACGCTGGCCGGCCCGAGCGGCTCGGGCAAGACCACCTTGCTGAACATGATCGGCGCGCTCGATAAACCCACCTCGGGCGAGGTCACCATAGAGGGTACGCCCCTGTCCACCATGTCCAAGGCGGCGCTGTCGGAATTGCGGCTGGAAAAGATTGGTTTTATCTTTCAGGCCTATAACCTGATTCCGGTGCTTTCGGCGCTGGAAAACGTCGAATTCGTGTTGCAGTTGCAGCATGTTGGCGCGGCAGAACGGCGTGAACGCGCCACCGCAGCCCTGCACGAGGTCGGGCTGGCCGGAATGGAGTCGCGTCGCCCCTCGGCCATGTCGGGCGGCCAGCAACAGCGCATCGCCGTGGCGCGCGCGCTGGTGTCGCGGCCCAGTATCGTACTGGCCGACGAGCCGACCGCCAACCTTGATTCCACCACCACCGCCGAATTGATGGAGCTGATGTCGCGTCTGAACCGTGACAATGGCATAACCTTTGTGATTGGCACCCATGACCCGCGCGTCATGGCCCATTCGCAACGACATATAGAGATGATCGATGGAAAAATTGAAAGCGATACTAACGACTAGCCTGCTGTTGGCCGTGCCGGTCTGTGCCTCGGCCCAGGGGGTGCGGGCGCGGCTTGAATTCGGGTCGGTGACCGACTGGAACACACCGGCCAGCGTCGATGCGTTCTTTGGATTTCAGAACCGGCAAAGCTATGATGCCAGCCTGCGGTTGTTATGGGATGCCAGCGCGGGGCCGTTCAGCTTTGATGTGCAAACCATCCTGACTTATGACGCGGGCGACAACCTCGATTACAACGCCACGCTTGCGGCGCTGTTCCCCGCGCCGCCCCCCGATACCATGTTTGACCTGACCTATGAAAACGCCGATGGCTCTCTGGTCTTTCGGGTTGACCGGCTGTCGGTGGGCTGGGCAAGCGATAATGTGGTGCTCAAAATCGGGCGGCAGGCGGTGACCTGGGGCAGCGGCTATGTGTTCCACCCGACCGACATTATCGCGCCGTTTTCGCCAAATGCGCTGGACACCACCTATAAGCCCGGCGTCGATATGGTTTACGCGCAGGTGCTGTTTGATTCGGGCGCCGATATTCAGGCGATCTATGTGCCGCGCCCGATGGTGGCGGGCGGGGCGGCGGACTGGGATTCGAGCACCCTTGCCGCGCAGGCCAGCCTGTTTATCGGTGATCTGGACGCCAAGCTGATCCTTGGGCAGGATCGCGGCGATACGCTGGTTTCGGCCAATATCTCCGGCCCGCTGGGCGGGGCGGCGTGGAACGTGGAATACGCGCAATGGTTCCTGAAGGCAGGCGGCAATGCCAATACCATTCTGGCCAATATCACCAATTCCGGCAGCCTGTTTGACCACAACATCACCTATTTTGCCGAGTATTTTCATAACGGGTTTGGCGTGACCGCCGATGTGCCGCTGGATGCCTTGCCCGCGCCGCTGGTGGCGCGCCTGTCCACCGGTAACCTGTTCTTCCCCGGCCGCGACTTTCTGGCGCTGGGCGCGCAATACGACCTGACCCCCGATATCACGCTGGCCCCCAACGCGATTATCAGCCTTGCCGACGGCTCGGCGCTGGTCGGGCTGCAAGCCACCTGGACCATCGACGACAACATGGATCTTCAGCTTGGCTATACCCAACCCATCGGGGCCAACGGGTCGGAATTCGGCGGGCGAGAGACCAGCGCCGGTTCGGGCATCTATCTGCGCCCCGCCAGCGAACTGACCCTGAAACTCGCGCGCTTTTTCTAGCTGTCAGGCGGATTACATTTACCGGTATTTTTGCTGGCCATGAAAGGTGCCATTTGTTAGCCTGACCGAACATTTGTAAAAAAGGGATAGAAAATGACCGTTCATATGAGCGCCAAACCCGGCGATATTGCTGAAACCGTTTTACTGCCCGGCGATCCTTATCGGGCGAAATGGGTGGCCGAAACCTTTTTAAGCGATGCGGTTTGCATCAACGAAGTGCGTGGTATGCTGGGCTATACCGGCACATGGCAGGGCAATCGGGTAACCGTGCAGGGCACGGGTATGGGGATGCCGTCACTGTCGATCTATACCAACGAGCTGATCCGCGATTACGGGGCCAAAACCCTGATCCGCATCGGCTCTGCCGGGGCCATGCAGGAATCGGTCAAGCTGCGCGATGTGGTGCTGGCCATGACCGCCTCTACGCTTGGCACGCCTTCCACCGGCATTTTCAAAGAGCTGGGCTTTGCGCCCTGCGCCGATTACGGGCTGTTGCAAAATGCGGTCAGGGCGGCAGCGCAGAAAGGGACCGCAACCCATGTGGGCGGCATCTATTCCAGCAATACTTTTTACGACGAACGCGACGATCTGAACGAACAGATGATACGCCATGGCGTGCTGGCGGTCGAAATGGAAGCGGCCGAACTGTATATCCTTGCGGCGCGCCATCAGGTCCGTGCGCTGGCGGTGTTAACCATCAGCGACCACCTGATCACCCACGAAGAGCTGCCCTCGGACCAGCGCGAGCGTAGCTTTGGCGATATGGTCGAAATCGCCCTGAGCGCCGCGTTTTCCTGACCCTAGTGCTTAAAATGGCGCATGCCGGTAAAGACCATGGCAAGACCGGCCTCGTTGGCGGCGTCGATCACCTCTTGATCCCGCATGGAACCGCCGGGCTGGATCACGGCGGTTGCACCGGCTTCGGCGGCGGTAATCAGCCCGTCGGCAAACGGAAAGAACGCATCCGAGGCCACCACAGATCCGACGGTCGGCAGTTCGTCCAGCCCCAGCACCTGCGCCATATCCCGCGCTTTGCTGGCGGCAATGCGGGTTGAATCGACCCTGCTCATCTGGCCCGCTCCGATTCCGACGGTTGCACCATCCTTGACATATACGATCGCGTTGGATTTGACATGTTTCACCACTTTCCACGCAAACAGCATATCGGCCATTTCAGAGACGCTCGGGGCGCGTTTGGTCACCACGGTCAGGTCATCGGCCCCAATCAGGCCATTGTCCCGATCCTGCACCAGATACCCCCCCGAGACCTTGCGCCAAGTGCGCCCGGGCGCACCCACATCGGGCAGGCCGCCGGTGCTAAGCAGCCGCAGGTTCTTTTTGGCGGCAAAGACGGCTTTGGCCTCGTCGCTGACCGACGGGGCGATGACCACTTCGGTAAAGATCTTGGCGATTTCGGCGGCGGTTTCGCCGTCGAGTTCCTGATTGAGTGCGATAATACCACCGAACGGGCAGACGGTATCGCAGTTGAATGCGGCCTGATATGCCTCGAGCAAGGTTGACGCTTGCGCAACCCCGCTGGGGTTGGCGTGTTTGATAATGGCGCAGGCGGGGCCGTTGGCGGGGTCAAATTCGGCAACCAGTTCCATCGCCGCGTCGGTGTCGTTGATGTTGTTATAGGACAGCGCCTTGCCCTGATGCTGCACCGCCGTTGCCACCCCGGGCCGGTCCGAGCCATCGGTATAGAACGCGGCGCTCTGATGGGGGTTCTCGCCATAGCGCAGCGGCTGTCTAAGGGTCCCCGCCACGGCGCGACGGCGCGGGGTTTGCAGGTCGAGCGCATCGGCCATCCAGCTTGACACCGCCGCGTCATAGGCCGCAGTGCGGGCATAGGCGACCTGCGCCAGCTTTTTGCGGAACTTGGCGCAGGTCGCGCCGTTGTGCTGGTCCATATCGCCCAGCAGTTTTGCGTAATCTTCCACATCGACCACCACGGCCACATCGGCGGCGTTTTTGGCGGCAGCGCGGATCATCGCAGGGCCGCCGATATCGATGTTTTCGATGCAGGTGTCATAATCGGCACCCGCGGCAACCGTTGCCTCGAACGGATAGAGGTTGACCACCAGCAGATCAATCGGGCCGATGCCGTGTTCCTCCATGGCGGCGCGATGCTCGGGGTTGTCGCGCTGGGCCAGCAGGCCGCCATGCACCATCGGGTGCAGGGTTTTTACCCGCCCGTCCATCATTTCGGGAAAGCCGGTCACCTCGGCCACGTCGATCACCGGCAATCCGGCGTCGCGCAGCGCCTTGGCCGTGCCTCCGGTTGACAAAAGCTCAACCCCTTTGGCGTCCAGCGCCGTTGCCAGATCGACAAGGCCGGTCTTGTCCGAAACCGAAAGCAATGCGCGACGGATAGGGGTGTGATGATGGGTCATGGGGTGGGGTTCCTTGATGCTGTGTTTCGCCCGAAAGGGTTCAGTTTGCGTCGATGGTGCGGCTAAAGCTCCAGATAATGCGCCCCGTATAGGCGACAGTTCGGCTGGATACCACAATTTGTTTTGTCGCAGGGTGGCCGGGGGCGGAAAAATCCTCCAGCGTCAGCAATCCGCCCTCCATGCTAAAGCGCCATTCCTCGCCATTGGGCAGGGTCAGCATGGCAGCGCGCAGGTCGGGGGTCAGCACCGTATCGACCTGCGGGTCGATGTGAAACCGCAGCGCAAAAGGCTCGACCGGCGCGGGTCTGTCGGTGTCGCGGGCGGGTTTCAGGGAGTCTTCGCCGCTAAAGGTGCGCCCGTCCGACGCGATGAACAGCCGCCGTTCGGTAATCAGGTTATGCGCGGCGGCAAAGCCGTCATGGGTGGCCACCATCCAGACGCCGCTTAGATCCTGCGCGCGATTGCAGGTCACCAATTCGGGGGTAAAAGCGGGCGCATCGGTGCCCATGGTCAGGCCGTTAAAGGCGGCGGTGCCGGTCGGGTTGGTCACCACCAAGCGCATCCCCGAGGACAGCTCGAACCCCAGCGTCTGGGCGGGTTTACCTGCGGGGGGCAGCCCGACATCGGCAATCACCACAAGGCGGCCCGCGCTCATCCGCTGGTAATCCATAACCTTGTCATTGATCACCGGATGGTCGGTCTTGACCTGTGCCAGCGCCTGATCGAGCAGCCCTTGCGCGCCGCGCCCGCCCCCGTAAAACGCCGCCAGCCCGCCGTCACCCAACCGCAGGCTGCGCAGGGTCGGGGCCATGCGTAGCGCCGCGTCCAGCATCTGGGTATTCTCGGGTTGACCGGCCTTGGCCAGCGCCGAGTTTGCCGCGACGATCAACGCGAAAATGTGTAGCAGGGTTTGGGGATTGCGCGAGCCGATCTCGCCGTGCGCGCCGATCGAGGTCTGGCATTCCTGCGCCAGCGCCGCACAGGTTTTACGAACCATTTTCTGGCGGCCCTCCAGCGACAGATCGGCAAACAGCAATCCGGTCAGCGCGGTGAAACGGGCCAGCCCGGGGGGGATCGCCTTGCAACGTCGGGTCAGGAAATCGGCCTGACGGCCAAGGCTGGCCAGCCAGCGCTTTTTGTCCTTGTCGGACAGGCCTTCCTGCACGAAACCGGCATGCTGGCATTGCTGGCGCAGGCGCTGCGCGGTGGTTGCCGGATGCCAGCCCGGCCCGGTGCCCTTGCCGTAAAACCGCACCCATTCAAGCACCCATTCCTGCGCCTGCGCGCGGGCAGGGGCGTTGCCCACCGCGACCAGATCATCAAGCCAGCCAAACCGGTGCAGCGCCTCGGTAAAGGCCGCATCGGGCTGGTCGATTTTCCAGATCGACCAGCCCGGCGCGTTCACGCTTTGATGGGCAAACGAAAACCGGTGCGCCAGCAATTCCTGCCCGATTTCTGAACGCCCGATCTGTGCCGGTTCGGGGGCAAAGACAAAGCTGCGCGGCGGCGGCGTTCTGGCCGGTGCCCGCGCCGCATAGCGGTTCTTGATACGCCAGAGGGCGTTTGGAATCATTTGAAAAATCGACGGGTCGGGCATAGAATGCGGGTTCGATTCATAGGGATGGTATGGGGCGAACCTAACCGGTGCGCCGCGCAATGTCACCCTTGCTTTTTGCGTTTCAGCAGCCCCATATAAAACCCGTCCATGCCGCCCCGGTCCGGCCAGAAATCGGGCCGCAACCGCAAACCACCTTGCGCGTCTACCCATTCGGGCGACAGGCCGAGCGCGGGCGCATCGATGCGTGCCTGCTCGAATTCGGGGCGGGATTCAAGGAAACCGGCAATCTGTTGCTCGCCCTCTTGGGGCAATAGCGAGCAGGTGCAATAGACCAGCTCACCGCCGGGTTCCACCCAGCCCGCCGCGCGGTCCAACATCTGTTTTTGCAGCGATAGCAGCGGGGTCAGGTCCAGCGCCGCCTTGGCATAGGGCAGGTCGGGGTGGCGGCGAATGGTGCCCGTGGCGCTGCATGGCGCATCGAGCAATATGGCATCAAAGCGCTGAACGGGGCGATAGGACAACACATCCTTGACCAGAATTTCGGCGTTCAGACCGGTGCGGGTCAGGTTTTCCTGTACCCGCTCCATGCGAAAACGCGAAAGATCAACCGCGGTCACCCGCCCGCCCGCCGCGGCAAGACCATGCAGCTTGCCGCCCGGCGCCGCGCACAGGTCCAGCACCTGTTTTCCCGCTACATCGCCCAGCAAACGCGCCGGAATCGCGGCGGCGGCGTCCTGCACCCACCATTTGCCTTCCTCGAATCCGGGCATGGCCGAGATTTGCTTCCACTCGAACAGGCGCAACGATCCGGTGGCCAGAATGCCCGCATCGAGGGCCTCGGACAGCGCGTCAACATCATCGGGCGAACGCGGGGTCAGGTCCAGCGGAGCACCGGCCTCGTGCGCGGCCTCGATGGCGGCAAGTGCAGCAGCGCCATAGGTTTTTCCGATCGGTTTTGCCAGATAGGGGGCCAGCGGCGTCGGGTCCAGATCCTGCCAGATTTCAGCGCCGTGTTCGGCGATACGCCGCGATATCGCGTTGACCAGCCCCGACATGCGCGCGGTGGTTTTGTTGGTCTTGACCAGCCTCACGGCGGCGTCAACGGCAGCATGGGGGGCGATCCCGTCAACGATCAGCTCGCAGGTGGCCAGACGCAGGGCATTGCGTACCGACAGGGGCGGTTCTTTTTGCAAAAACTGGTCGATCACGATGTCGATTCGCCCCAGATAGCGCAAGGTATCGCTGGCCAGGCTTTGCGCGCGCGCGCGCCCCTGTGGCGGCAAGGTGGCAAGCGGGCCGTTTCGGGCGGTCAGCAGGTCAGATAACAGGCGCTTTTCGTTCAGGACTCCGTCCAGAAGTCGGGCAGCGGCAAAACGGGGGGCAAAACCGGGGGCGCTCATGATATGGCCTTTTCTCGAGTGTCATCCGACTGCCCTAGCGCAAAAGCTTGAGACTGGCAACGCAAAGGCGTATATTGAGCGGAGATCAAAAGGAAACCCGATGGATACCGACCCCGAAACCCGCCGCAAAGAAGCCGCAAAACGTGCGCTGCAAGAGGCCGAGGAACGCCGCAAGGCCGCACAGCCGCAAAAGCTGCCGCCCGAATTGGGCGGTCGCGACGGACCCGAACCCGTGCGCTATGGCGACTGGGAACGAAAAGGCATCGCCAGCGATTTTTGAAACCGGGCGCTCCCGCACTCCAGCCGCGTTTGCTTGCGCAAACACGGCTTCCGTTTGGGCCGGGCCGCCCTGCGGGCGGTTTGGGGGCGTTCCGCCCCCTCGCGACATGCGTCGCTCCCCCCTGAGAGTATTTATAAAAATTGGAAGTCCCTTCCCTTCTTCTTTTCCTAAATATCCCGAGGGTGAATGGCGCTTGCGCCAGAGGGGGCAGGCCCCCTGCCGAGGCGAAGCCGAGGCCCGGCCCAACGGGAGGAGGTGTATTGCGAATGCAATGCGCCGACGACGGGCGGGAGCGCTACGATTCGCGTTCAGGACAGGTGTTGGGCGATCAGGCGGCCGACCTCATCCGCTGTCGTTGACAGCTTTGATTTACCCTTACCCAGGGGTGGCAGAGGGCGCGGAATGGCGACGGGCATTGGCCTATATTCCGTTTCGCGGATATTATGGCCTGACGGCGCGGACTATCGAAAGTTCACGGGCGTTGATAACGGTTGGATCAGCTAGGGAGAGATGATGAAACTTGTACGATTTGGCGAGCGCGGGGCCGAGAAGCCCGGTGCGATTGACGACAACGGTGATTTGCGTGACCTGTCGGGCATTGTAGCGGACATTGCCGACGATGTGCTGGCCGATCTCGGCGCGCTGGCCGCGCTTGATTTATCCGCTTTACCCAAAGTCGCCGGAACCCCGCGTCTTGGGGCCTGTGTCGGAGGTACCGGAAAATTTATATGTATCGGGCTGAATTATTCCGACCACGCGGCCGAGGCGGGTATGCCGGTGCCGGGCGAACCGGTGCTGTTCATGAAGGCGACCAGTGCCATTTGCGGCCCGAATGACCCGATTATACTGCCCCGCAGTTCGAAAAAAACCGATTGGGAGGTCGAGTTGGGCGTCGTCATCGGCAAAGCTGCGAAGTATGTAGACAAGGCCGGTGCGCTTGACCATGTGGCGGGCTATTGCATCATTAACGATGTATCCGAGCGTGCCTTTCAACTGGAAATGCAAGGTCAGTGGTGCAAAGGCAAGGGCTGCGACAACTTCGGTCCGACCGGTCCTTTCTTGCTGAGTGCCGATCAGGTGCCGGACCCGCAAAACCTGAAAATGTGGCTGAATGTCAATGGCCGGCAAATGCAAAATGGCTCGACCGCGACCATGGTTTTTGATGTTGCGCATCTGGTCAGTTATCTTAGCCGCTTTTTCACCCTGCACCCTGGAGATATTATCTCTACCGGTACGCCACCGGGGGTTGGCATGGGGCAAATACCGCCGCGCTATCTGAAAGCGGGTGATGTGGTGACGTTGGGGATCGATAGTCTTGGCGAGCAGCGTCAGGTTGTGGTCGAGGATTGCTAGCGCGAGAGGCGTTAACTTCTCCGAACAATTCACAAATTCGATAAGGTATTCAAAATCGGCATTTGAACTGTTTTTCCCGTCTAGTTAAAGATGGCACGAGGCGGGGGTCAGAAGGCCGTGTTCTGCTCATTTTATTGGTGGCGTAGTGCGTTTTCCCGGGTGCCCGGGCAAAGGCGGGGTTGGTTTTTGTCCATGGCGATACTGAGTCCGGCCTGCAAAACAGATAGTGGGTGGACAGGATGCAAGCGAAATCACTTAAGGACCTGATCGAGCGGTTGCCCGATCACGCTGCCCCGCTATTTACCTTTATCCGTCCGAACCAGCCCCAAGACCAAACCCTGAGCGCACCGGATTTGCGCCAGCGGGCCAAGGCGGTTGCGGGGGCATTGCAGGCTCGTTGCGCCCCGGGTGACCGCGTGTTGCTGGGGTTTCAGCCGGGGCTGGATTTCATCACAGGTTTTGTTGCTTGTGCCTATGCCAATCTGGTTGCGGTGCCGGTGCCGGTGCCTTCCAGCGCGAAATCGCTGGCGCGCATGGTGCATATTTTCACCGATACCCAACCGGCCTGCGTGCTGTCCAACGCGCCGGTCATCGAGAAAATCCGCGCCATGCCGGATGCGCAAGACCTGTTCGGAACAAGCTGGCTGGATATCGACGCGGCGCAGACCGGGGCCGAGCCGTTCAGCCCCTGCACGCCAAATCCGGACGATACGCTGTTCCTGCAGTATACCTCGGGGTCGGTGCGCGCGCCCAAAGGGGTGATGGCCAGCCATGCAAACCTGCTGGCGAATGTGCGTTACAGCACCCAAATTTACGGGCTGACGCCGGATGATACGCTGGTGTCATGGCTGCCCCCGCACCATGATTTCGGCCTGATTGGTGCCATTATCTCGACGCTGTACCACGGGTCGCATTGTGTGCAGATGGCCCCCGCGACGTTCATGATGCGGCCCTACCGCTGGCTCGGGGCGATTACCGAGCACCGCGCCACGGTTACCGGTGCCCCCAACTTTGCCTATGAAATCTGTGCGCGCCGGATCAATGACGCGCAAAAAGAAACCCTTGACCTGTCCAGCCTTCGCCTTGCCCTGAACGGAGCCGAGCGCATTCGCCCCGACACCCAATCCACCTTTGCCGAGGCTTTTGCCAGTTGCGGGTTTCGCCCCGGTGCCTTTACCCCCGCCTATGGTCTGGCCGAGGCAACCTTGCATGTGACCTCGCATCGCGGGGCGGGCCTTGACACCCTGCCGCCGGTGCTGGCGGCCGATCTGGCGCAGATCGAGGCCGGCCATTTTGCCCCCGGTGACAGCAGCCGCTGGCCCGCGCTCGGGCCGGTCAACCACCCCGACAGCCGCGTGATCGTGGCTGACCCGAACACCCCGCGCGCGCTGCCCGATGGCCAGATTGGCGAGATTTGCGTCAATGGCCCGTCGATTGCGCGCGGTTACTGGCAGCAACCGGAAGAAACCGCCAAGAGCTTTGATCAGCATATCGACGGGGAAAAAGGCTGGCTGCGCACCGGTGATCTGGGGTTTGTCCAAGGCGGGCAATTGTATCTGACCGGTCGCAACAAGGAACTGATCATCCTGAACGGGCGCAATATCATTCCGCACGACATCGAACAAACGATTGAAAGCGTTGACCCGTGTTTTACCCCCAATGGTTGCGCGGTCTTCGCCCTGGAGGATCAGACCCTGACCCAGATCGGGGTGATGATAGAGGTGCAAAACCGCCGGTCGCTGAAAACCGACGGTCTTGTGGAGCGCCTGCGCGCCACGCTGTCCGAACAGCACGAAATCTTTGATCTGGGGGCGGTGATGCTGGTGAAACCGGGCGCGATTCCGCGGACCTCCAGCGGCAAAATCCAGCGGCTGCAATGCGCCGGCATGGTGACCTCGGCAACGCTGAAACCGATCTGGGCGTGGCAGAAACCGGTAACCGAGATCGACATTCTGGGTAACGAGGAGCGCGAGTTCATCGCGCCCTCGGGCGAAACCGAGGAAAAACTGGCCGATATCTGGCGCGCGTTGCTGGAGGTCGAAACCGTATCGGTCACCGACAACTTTTTTGACCTGAGCGGCCATTCGGTGTTTGCCATGCAGGTGACCTCTAAAATCTGGGCGGCGTTCGGCCTTGAAATCCCGATGCAGGTCTTTTTCGAAAGCCCGACCATTCGCGGGCTGGCGGCCGAGATTGACCGCATGCAGGCCGAAGGGTCCGGCAATGCGCTGCTGGCCTATTTGCAGGCCGAGCAGGAAGAAGAGCCGCCCTCGGACACCCCCCAAACCGCGGTGGAACTGGCGCTGGCGAAAATCTGGCAAGAGTTGCTGGGCCTCGATACCGTGCGGCTAAGCGACGATTTTCTGGAAATCGGCGGCGATTCCATTCTGGCAACGCAGGTGATCTCCAAAATCCGCGAGGCCTACCAGATCGACATCGAACAAAGCGTGCTGCTGGATGGCGCTCCGACCCTTTCGACGCTGGTCAAACAGGTTGAAGCGGCCCTTGACCGCACCGCCCGCACCACCATGCAGCGCATTCCGGTCGTGCCGCGTCTGGCGCATATGCCGCTTTCCTATTCGCAAAAACGGCTGTGGTTTTTATACCAGTTGGAACCGACCAACCCGTTTTACATCATTTCTACCCCCACCCGGCTGCGCGGCGCCCTGAATATGGCCGCGATGCGCGACGCGCTTAACGCCATGATCCGGCGTCACGAGATCCTGCGCACCACCTTTGAAACCGTTGACGACCAGCCGGTGCAGGTCATCCATGACCAGTTGGAAATCGACCTGCCGGTCATCGACCTGACCGACCTGCCCGTCGATGCCGCCCGCACCCGCGCCGGTGAAATGGCCCGTCAAGAGGCGCTCTCGCCGTTTAATCTTGAAACCGGCCCGTTGATCCGCGCCAAAGTGCTTAGGCTGGCAGAACAGGAACATGTTTTGCTGTTTTCCCTGCATCACATCGTTTCGGACGGCTGGTCGATGGGGGTTATCGTGCAGGAGTTCACCGCGCTTTATGCCGCCGCCAGTCAGGGCAAGCCGCATGATCTGGCCGATCTGCCGATCCAGTATGTGGACTTTTCCGAATGGCAGCGCGACTGGCTTCGGGGCGGGGTGCTGCTCGAACAGCTTGGCTATTGGACCAAACAATTGCGCGGTGCGCCGCCGTTGCTGACGCTGCCCACCGACCACCCGCGCCCCACCATCCAGTCATTCAAGGGGGCGACGGTTGAAATTGCCCTGCCTGCCGAGCTGGTCAACCGGCTGTACGAGGTCGGGGCGCAAAGCAAAAGCACCCTTTATATGGTGTTGATGGCGGCCTTTAACCTGTTGCAATGGCGCTATGCCGGCCAGAACGATTTTTGCACCGGCACCTATATTGCCAACCGCAACCGTGCCGATATCGAACCGCTGATCGGGTTCTTTGTGAACATGCTGGTGATCCGCCAAAAGGTTGACCCTGACATGCCCTTTGCCGAGATGCTCAAAGGGGTCAAGAAAACCGCGCTCGATGCTTTTGCCCATCAGGACCTGCCCTTTGAACATCTGGTAGAGGCCCTGCACCCGACCCGCACCCTTGCACATTCGCCGCTGTTCCAGACCGTGTTCGTGCTGCAAAACGCCCCGATGCGCGGGCTGGAACTGCCCGAGATCACCGCCGAACCGCTGGCCAACGATATTCTGGTGGCCAAGTTCGACCTGACCCTGCGCCTGACCGAGCAGGCCGACGGCAGTCTGGAAGGCGGGCTGGATTACGCGACAGACCTGTTTGACGCCGCCACGATCGAACACATGGCCGCGCAATTCGTCAACCTGCTGAACAGCATTTGCGCCACGCCGGGGCTGGCCGTCGGACGTCTGGAGATGACACCGCCCCCCGAGCTTGCCCAAATCGAGGACTGGAGCGGCAAAGGCACGCTGACCGGCCAGCCCTTCCTGACATCGTTGGCGCAGCGGGTCCTTGAGGCCCCCGACGCGGTGGCGCTGGAAATGGACGGGATAACCGTGACTTACGCGGAAATGAACGCCCGCGCCAACCGGCTCGCCCATGCGCTGATCAGCGCGGGCGCGGGGCCGGAACAGCCCGTGGGGCTGCTGTTTGAACGCGGCATCGATCTGGTGGTGGCGATGCTCGCCATCCTTAAATCGGGCGCGGCCTATCTGCCGCTCGACCCGGATTATCCGGCGGCGCGGCTGGCCTATATGTTGCGCGATGCGGCCCCCAAAACCGTGCTGGCTCAGGCCGCTCTGCTGGACCGGCTGCCCGAAGGCACGCCCGCGATTACGCCCGACGATGCGGCGGTGCAGGCCGCGCCCGACAGCAATCCGGACGTCAAAACCGACCCGCAGAATCTGGCCTATATCATCTATACCTCGGGCTCCACCGGCCAGCCCAAGGGGGTCGGGATTGCGCATGCCAACGCGCACCGGCTGTTCCTGAGCACGGCGCGCGATTACGCCTTTAACGCGAGCGATACATGGGCGCTGTTCCACTCTACCGCCTTCGACTTTTCCGTGTGGGAGGTGTTCGGCGCGCTGATCCATGGCGGCCGGCTGGTGGTGGTGCCGTTCCTGACCTCGCGCGATCCGCGGGCGTTTCTGGACCTGCTGGAACGCAGCGCGATCACCGTGCTGAACCAGACCCCTTCGGCCTGGATGCAACTGCAGGCCGCGGCGCTGCAGCGCGGGCGCAAACCCGCGGCGCTGCGCCATGTGATCTTTGGCGGCGAGGCGCTGGATATCGGCGCGCTGACCCCGTGGTGGGATGCATATGGCCAACAATCCCCGCAGCTTACCAATATGTACGGCATTACCGAAACCACCGTGCATGTTACCATCCAACCGCTGGAACCGGGGGTCGCGGCGGGCTGTATCGGGGTGCCGATCGACGATCTTTCGGTGCAGATCCGCGACGCGAACGGCGCGGTGCAACCCGTGGGGGTTCCGGGCGAGCTATGCGTTGCCGGTGCCGGTCTGGCGCGGGGCTATCTGAACCGCCCCGGCCTGACCGCCGAGCGTTTTATCCCCGGCCCGAACGGCACCCGCATCTATCGCTCCGGCGACCTGGCCAAACGCAACCCAGACGCGAGCATCACCTACCTGTCGCGCATCGATACCCAAGTCAAAATCCGCGGCTTCCGCATCGAACTCGGCGAAATCACCGCCGCCATCAAATCCCTCCCAACCATCTCCGACGCCATAACCATAACCCATAACCAACAAATCATCGCATATGTCGTCGGGGAAAGTGATGCGACCGAAGAGGACGTGCATTGGCAAGAAACGTTCGACCATATTTACAGCGATACCGGCACCGACCACGGCACGGATTTCGATATCTCCGGTTGGAATGATTCCTATTCCGGCGCCCCGATTCCAAGCCAGGAAATGCAGCTTTGGCTGGATAATACCGTGGCACGCATCAAGCAAACCGGCCCGAAATCCGTCTATGAAATCGGTGTAGGGACGGGCATGATCCTGCATCGGATTGCACCGGATTGCACGCGGTATTTCGGAAACGATATTTCGCAAGCGGCGATAAATAATCTGCAAAACCAACTGGATAACGCGCAACTGCCAGACACCGAAGTCCGGCTGGAACAAAGCCGCCCCGATACGCCGTTCAGCCCCGTTGCCGCCGAAATAGACACGGTTATTCTGAACTCGGTTGCCCAGTATTTTCCCGATTTCGACTATTTCGAACAGACCCTTGAGGCGGCAATTATCCAGCTTGGCGGCTCCGGCACCGTATTTGTCGGGGATCTTCGGCATTTGGGGCTGCTCAAGGCGTTTCACCTGTCCCGCGCCATTTTCAGAATGCCCGATGCGACCGTGAAAACCCTTTGCGATATGACCCGCCATTATATGCGCACCGAGGCCGAATTGCTGATCGACCCGGGGTATTTTTACGATCTCGCAGCCCGGCATCCGTCGATTAACAGCGTGCAATTGCTGCCCAAATCCGAGCAAACCGATAACGAGCTGTCAAAGTTCCGCTATGATGTGGTGCTGACTTTGGGCGGGCAACAGGGGTGGGCACCGACGGGTTGGGTGGACTGGCAGGATTGGGACAAAACGCTTGCGGCGGGGCAGACGATTGCGGTCAGAAACATCCCTCAGGCACGGTTGTACAAAGACGTTCAGGCGGTCCATGCGCTGGAAACACAGGAGCCGGAAACCGCATGGCGCGACGTGGAAAATGCGCCTTTCGGCGCGAATATCGATACGCTTCAGGCCATGGCGAATGATGCGGGTTGTGTGCTTGCGCTTTGCATAGGGTCGGGGGATTCCGGTGTGATCCACGCAGTATTTTCGCCTGAAAACATAGTGATAGACTGGTCGGAATGCTTTACCCCGTGTGCGGAACCGGCCAATACTCCGGCCCGAACCGCTGATGATCTGGCGTTGCGGAAGGCGGTTCAATCCCATCTCACGGCGCATTTGCCGTCGTATATGTTGCCGTCTGGGTATGTTGTGTTG
>JALXER010000165.1 GCA_027069385.1 Paracoccaceae bacterium | reverse complement strand
TGTTCAACGTGGTGGCGGGGCATTACCAACCCACCAGCGGCAAGGTTTTTCTGGGGGATGAGGACATCACCGGCCTGAAACCGCACGAATTATTCGCCAAGGGCCTGTTGCGCACCTTTCAGATTGCCCACGAATTTTCCACCCTGACGGTACGCGAAAACCTGATGATGGTGCCGGGCAACCAATCCGGAGAGGCGCTCTGGGATGCGTGGTTCAAGGGCAAAAAGGTACGGGCCGAGGAAAAGGCCATTCGCGAAAAAGCCGACGAAGTAATTGATTTTCTTGAAATTCCGCATGTGGCCGATGAATTGGCGGGTAATCTGTCCGGCGGGCAGAAAAAGCTGCTGGAACTGGGCCGCACCATGATGGTTGACGCCAAGATCGTGTTTCTGGACGAGGTGGGCGCGGGCGTGAACCGCACGCTGTTGAACACCATTGGCGACGCGATTTTGCGGCTTAATCAGGAACGTGGCTATACGTTTTGCATGATCGAACATGACATGGATTTTATCAGCCGCCTGTGTGATCCGGTCATCTGTATGGCCGAGGGCAAGGTATTGTGCGAAGGCACCGCCGAAGAGGTCAAAACCAACGACGCGGTGATCGAGGCCTATCTGGGCACCGGCCTGAAAAACAAGCCGGAGGTCAGCGCATGAGCTATCTTATCGGTGAAAACATGACCGGCGGTTATGGCAAGGGTGCGGATATTCTGCACGACTGCACGATCGCGGTGGACAAGGGCGAAATTGCGGTGATTGTCGGGCCGAACGGCGCGGGCAAATCCACGGCGATGAAGGCGGTGTTCGGAATGCTGAGCCTGCATGGCGGCTCGGTGCGGCTGGACGGCAAGGATATCGGCAAGCTGTCCCCGCAAGCGCGGGTGCATGCGGGCATGGGCTTTGTGCCGCAAAATGCCAACGTGTTTACCAGCATGACAGTGCAGGAAAATCTGGAAATGGGCGCCTATATCCGCGAGGATGACTTCACCGGCACCATGGAAAAGGTGTTCGATCTGTTCCCCATTCTGAAAGAGAAACGCAAACAGCACGCGGGGGAATTGTCGGGCGGGCAGCGCCAGCAAGTGGCCGTGGGCCGCGCCCTGATGACCAAGCCCAAGGTGCTGATGCTCGATGAACCGACCGCGGGTGTGTCGCCGATTGTGATGGACGAGCTGTTCGACCGGATCATAGAGGTGGCACGCTTGGGCATCGCTATTCTGATGGTCGAGCAAAACGCCCGTCAGGCGCTCAATATCGCCGACAAGGGCTATGTGCTGGTGCAGGGGCGCAACCGGTTTACCGACACCGGCGCGGCACTGCTTGCCAACCCCGAAGTGCGCAAATCGTTTCTGGGGGGCTAGGCATGTGGCGCGCACTGGCAGGGCTGGCACTGATTTGGGCGGCGGGGCAATCCCATGCCTATACCTATGTTTTTCAATGCGATCTAAGCATGGGCGGAGCCCTGGTTCCCGACAACGCCCCCCAGCGGGTGCGTTTCGAGGTCACCTATGAATGGGGGCAACCGCACGGCCGGCTGGTCGGGGCACCGGGCGAGGTCGAAATCGAATTAACCGAGAATGACGAGGCGACCGTCGTTACATCCGTGCTGCAAACCCCCGACCAAAAGCCCGCCCACACCCTTACCATCCAGAACGCCGATGACAGCGCCGTTTATGTATTTACCTTTTTGCGCGACGGCCACCCCGTCACTTACCAGTGGCAGGGACCCTGCGAAAATATGAGGCCAAGATAACCATGCATGATATCCTGAACGCGCTTGCGTTATATTCGAACTATGTGATTGTGCCCGGCCTTGCCTATGGCAGCCAGTTGGCGCTAGGGGCGCTGGGGGTGACGCTGATCTACTCTATTCTGCGGTTCTCCAACTTTGCCCATGGCGACACCATGGCCTTTGGCACCATGTTGACCATTGCGGTAACCAACGTCTTTCTGGGCTGGGGCATCTCGGCGGGGCCGCTGCCCACGGCGCTGCTCGCCCTGCCCTTCGGGATTCTGGGCACGGTGGCGTTCGTGCTGCTGACCGACCGGCTGGTGTACCGCTATTATCGCAAGGTCAAGGCGGCCAGTATCGTGCTGATGATGGCCAGCGTCGGCATTATGTTCATCATCAACGGCATTGTGCGCGTGGCCTATGGCCCTGCCGAACGCAAATTTTTCGACGGAGAGCGTTTTATCATCAAGGCCCGCGCCTTTAAGGAAATGACCGGTCTGGATGAAGGGCTTGCCATTCGCTCTACGCAGGCAATTACCGTGGTGGTTGCCCTTGTCGTGATGATTGCGCTGTTCTGGTTCTTGCAAAAATCTCGCACCGGCAAGGCAATGCGGGCCTATTCGGATAACGAAGATCTGGCGCTGTTGTCGGGCGTCAACCCTGACAAGGTGGTCATGGTGGCGTGGATCATCGCCGCAGCGCTGGCCACGATTGCCGGTGTGCTGTACGGGCTGGACAAGTCGTTCAAACCCTTCACCTATTTTCAGTTGCTGCTGCCGATATTCGCCTCGGCGATCGTCGGAGGGATCGGCAATCCGATCGGCGCAATCGCCGGTGGCTTTGTGATTGCGTTTTCGGAAATGGGCGTCACCTATGCCTATAAACGCTTTCTGGCCTATCTTGGCCCCGATGGCTGGGTGCCCGACAGCCTGATGCAATTACTGTCAACCGACTATAAATTCGCGGTCAGTTTTGTCATTCTGGTGCTGGTGCTGCTGGTCAGACCCACGGGTATTTTCAAAGGGAAAGTGCTATGAAGAACGTACTCTATTTTGCCATCATGGCGCTGGCGATCATCGGCGCGGGCGAGTTGCAAAGCTGGACCTTTGCGCTGACCATTCTGAACCTGTGTATCATTTCGGCAATCATGGCGCTGGGGGTCAATATCCAGTGGGGCTATGCCGGTATTTTCAATGTCGGGATCATGGGCTTTGCCGCGCTTGGTGGTGTGGCCGCGGTGCTGGTCAGCCAGCCCCCGATCCCCGAAGCATGGAGCGCCGGGGGCAGCGGCCTCGGGCTGGCGCTGCTGGCATTTCTGGCCACCATCGCGGCGGTCATTGTGCTGCGGGTCAAAACCCGCGGCATGCTGCGCAAGCTGGGCACGGTGGCGATTGTGGTTGGCGGCTTTTTCCTGACGCGATACTTCTTTGATCCGGCCGCCGGGGCGATTGAATCGGTCAACGCGGCCAAGGCGGGCAATATCGGCGGGCTTGGCCTGCCGATCATGCTTAGCTGGCTGGTGGGCGGCCTGTTTGCTGCGGGCGGTGCGTGGGTCGTGGGCAAGGTGGCGCTGGGGTTGCGCTCGGACTATCTGGCCATCGCGACGCTGGGCATTGCCGAGATTATCGTTGCCGTTCTGAAGAACGAGGACTGGCTGGCGCGCGGGGTGAAAAACGTCGCGGGCCTGAAAAACGGCGTTGTGCCGACCGCCTATGACCTGCAACAGACCGAGTGGTTCCAAACCTTGGCCGGACAGGTTAATATCGACGTGATCACCGCCTCTTCGTTGTTCGTCAAGCTGATCTATGCGGGTATGTTTACCGTTGTGTTGCTGGTTATCCTGTACCTGTCCGAACGCGCCCTGCGTTCGCCATGGGGCCGGATGATGCGGGCCATTCGTGACAACCGCGACGCGGCGGCGGCCATGGGTAAAGACGTGACAAGGCGCCATTTGCAAACCTTCATTATCGGCTCGGCAGTGGTGGGAATTGCCGGTGCCATGCTGACCACGCTAGAGGGGCAGTTCACCCCGGGGTCCTATCAGCCGTTGCGCTTTACCTTTCTGATCTGGGTGATGGTGGTCGTTGGCGGGTCGGGCAATAACTGGGGTTCTATCCTTGGCGCATTCCTGATCTGGTTTGTCTGGGTCGAGGCCGAACAGATCGGCGGCCATGTGATGAATGCAGTCACCTGGTTCATGGCCGAGGATTCCGAGTTGCGCGCCACCCTGATCGATCGCGCTGCGCATTTGCGCCTGCTGCTGATGGGGCTTATCCTGCTGCTGGTCTTGCGCTTTAGCCCGCGCGGGCTTATCCCCGAGAAGAACAGCGCCTAACCGCGCCCCAACGCAGGTGCCCCCATGAGCGACCAGGACCCATCGGTGATTTTCACGCCTTCGGGCAAACGTGGCCGCTTTGCCCGTGGCACACGGGTTCTGGATGCGGCGCGGGCGCTGGGGGTGGACCTCGATTCGGTCTGCGGCGGGCGCGGGATTTGCTCTAAATGCCAGGTGACGCCGGCCTTTGGCGACTTTCCCAAGCACGGGGTGATCGTGCGCGAAGATGCGTTGTCCGAATGGAACAGCGTCGAGGCGCGCTATGACCGGGTGCGCGGGCTGGCCAAGGGGCGGCGACTGGGCTGTCAGGCGCTGGTGCAAGGCGATGTGGTGATCGATGTGCCCGCAAGTTCGCAGGTGCATAAGCAGGTTGTGCGCAAACGCGCCGAGGCCCGCGATATCACCATCACCCCCGCGACAAAGCTCTACTTTGTCGAGGTTGAACAGCCCGACATGGACGAACCAAGCGGCGATATGGAGCGGCTAAAGGCGGCGCTGTTGTCGCAATGGGGGCTGGACGGCCTGTCGGCGGGGCTGGATATTCTGGCGACCCTGCAACCCACCCTGCGCAAGGGCAACTGGCAGGTCACCGTTGCGGTGCATCACCCCACCGGCCGCATTATCCAGCTTTGGCCCGGTTTTCACGATGCGCCACTTTTCGGGCTGGCGATCGATCTGGGCTCGACCACCATTGCCGCGCATCTGTGCGATCTGGGCAGTGGCGAAGTCGTGGCCTCGGCCGGGGTAATGAACCCGCAGATCCGGCTGGGCGAGGACCTGATGAGCCGGGTTTCCTATGTGATGATGAACGAGGGTGGCGAGGTTGAACTGACCGCGCTGGTGCGCGATGCCATGAACGAACTGGTCGATGAAATAGCGACCGAAGCCGGCATAACCCCTGCCGATATTGTCGAGGCCGTGCTGGTTGCCAATCCGGTGATGCACCACCTGTTTCTGGGGCTGAATCCGGTTGAACTGGGGCAGGCTCCGTTTGCCTTGGCCACCGCCAACAGCCTGACTCTGCCGGCAACAGAACTGGGGATTGCCCTGCACCCGCAGGCATATTTCTATATTCTGCCCTGTATCGCGGGCCATGTGGGGGCCGATGCCGCCGCCGTGGCCCTGTCCGAGGCACCCGACAAATCCGAAGATCTGGTGTTGGTGGTCGATGTGGGCACCAATGCCGAAATTCTGCTGGGAAACAGGGAGCGGGTGCTGGCCTGCTCCTCTCCTACCGGTCCGGCCTTCGAGGGGGCGCAGATTTCATCCGGCCAGCGCGCCGCACCCGGGGCCATCGAGAAACTGCGCATCGATCCGCAAACCAAGGAACCGCGGTTCAAGGTGATCGGCTCCGATCTTTGGTCGGACGAGGACGGCTTTGCGCAATCTATCCTGAGCAGCGGGATTACCGGTATTTGTGGTTCGGGCATCATAGAAGCGGTGGCCGAAATGCGGCTGGCGGGGATTGTCGATGCGGGCGGGCTGATCGGCTCGGCCGAACAGGTCGGCAGCGCGCGCTGCATTCAGGACGGGCGCACCAATGCCTATGTGATCCATGACGGGCGCGCCGATGGTGGCCCGCTGATCAGCGTCACCAACGGCGATATCCGCGCAATCCAGCTGGCCAAAGCGGCGCTTTATGCGGGGGCGCGGCTGCTGATGGATAAGATGGAGGTCGAGACGGTGGACCGCGTGGTGCTGGCCGGTGCGTTTGGCGCGCATATCTCGCCACTGCACGCGATGGTGCTCGGGATGATCCCCGATTGCCCGCTGGAAAAGGTTACCTCGGCAGGGAATGCGGCGGGAACCGGCGCGCGGATTGCCCTGTTGAACATGGGCGCGCGGGCCGAGATTGAAGCGATGGTGCGCAACATCGAAAAAATCGAGACCGCCACCGAAGCGCGGTTTCAGGAACACTTTGTCGAGGCCTCCAACATCCCGCACGCAACCGCGCCCTACCCGCTGCTGAATGCGATGGTTACCCTGCCCCGAACCAGTTTCAACCAGGCCGCCACCCCCGGCAGGCGCCGTCGCCGCCGCTAACCGCTTGTCGATTCAAGAGGCCGTAACCGGCCCCACTCATCCCGAATCAAAACACTCCCGCACTCCAGCCGCGTTTGCTTGCGCAAACACGGCTTCCGTTTGGGCCGGGCCGCCCTGCGGGCGGTTTGGGGGCGTTCCGCCCCCTC
>JALXER010000164.1 GCA_027069385.1 Paracoccaceae bacterium | reverse complement strand
ACGCGGGCAATGTATATCTGGGTGGCCCGATTACCGGCATTCAGGCGCCGGTTCACTATGATTTTCGCGGACGGCGCAACACGCCGAACGAACTGCGCGCCTATTTTCGCAAAATGGGCTGGCGTCGTGTGGTGGCATTCCAGACCCGCAACCCGCTGCACCGCGCCCATCAGGAACTGACCTTTCGCGCTGCGAAAGAAACACAGGCCAACCTGCTGATTCATCCGATTGTCGGGCTGACCAAACCCGGGCGATATCGACCATTTCACCCGGGTGCGCTGCTATGAGGCAGTTCTGGGCAAATATCCTGCCTCGACCACCACGCTTAGCCTGCTCAATCTGGCAATGCGCATGGCCGGCCCGCGCGAGGCCGTCTGGCACGGGTTAATCCGCAAAAACCACGGTTGCACGCACTTTATTGTCGGGCGTGATCACGCCGGACCGGGTAAAAACTCGGCGGGCGAAGATTTTTACGGCCCCTATGATGCGCAGGAACTGTTTCGCAAGCACGAAGACGAAATTGGCGTTAAAATGGTTGATTTCAAGCACATGGTCTATGTGCAGGAAAAAGCGCAGTACGAGCCGATCGACGAAGTGGACAAAAATCTGACCATTCTGAACATTTCAGGAACCGAGCTGCGTCGCCGCCTGTCCGAAGGGCTGGATATCCCCGACTGGTTCTCGTTTCCCGAAGTGGTTGAGGAATTGCGCCGTACCAAACCGGCCCGCTCGAAACAGGGGTTTACCGTGTTTTTTACCGGGCTTTCAGGCTCGGGCAAATCGACCATTGCCAACGCGCTAATGGTCAAATTGATGGAAATGGGCGGGCGGCCGGTAACCCTGCTTGACGGCGATCTGGTGCGCAAAAACCTTTCTTCGGAACTGGGATTCTCCAAAGAGCATCGCGACCTAAATATCCGCCGGATTGGTTATGTCGCCTCGGAAATCACCAAGAACGGCGGCATCGCGATCTGTGCGCCGATTGCGCCCTACACCTCTACCCGCCGCGCTGTTCGCGAGGATATCGAACAATTTGGCAGCTTTATCGAGGTGCATGTTGCGACCAGTCTGGAGGAATGCGAACGGCGCGACCGCAAGGGGCTGTATGCAATGGCGCGGGCCGGTAAAATCAAGGAATTTACCGGTATTTCAGACCCTTACGAAGAACCGGAATCGCCAGAACTTAGGGTGGAAACCGAGAATGTCGAGGTGGATAACTGCGCCCATCAGGTCATTTTGAAGCTGGAACATCTTGGTCTGATTGCCAACTAACCCCGCACCCACCGGCCCGGTAATGCATCGGGTCGGCTTGGATCACCGGGTCTTTTTGATCGGAATTTGACGGTTCTGCTGCTCGACCTGAACATGGGTCAGGTCGATATCGAGCAATCCGTTTTCAAGCGACGCGCCCGACACCTCTATCCCCGAAGCCAGCGTAAAACGCCGCTGGAACTGGCGCTCGGCAATACCGCGATGCAGATAGGTCGCTTCATTTTGTGTTTCCGCCCGCCGACCGGTAACAAGCAATTGCCCGCTCTCCACCACTATTTCAAGCATCGAGGCATCAAAACCCGCAACTGCAAGGGTAATCCGATAGGTGCTCGGGTCAATTTGTTCAACGTTAAACGGTGGATAGCCATCATTGCGGGCGGCTGAATTGATCATCTGCTCCAACTGTTCAAACCCCAGCAACATCGGGTGCATGGGAAAACCGGATCTGGTCATTACCTGCCCTTTCATGCGCGCCGGTTTTCCGGCGACTATCGGATAATATGGGGTCAACCGGTAGAATAACAAGTGGAAAAGGGGTTTTGGATGCGCCGCCGATGGGCTATGAAAGACAAAACAACTGGGATTCTAGCATGCCACTGCCTGCCCCGATGAACACTGACGAAGTCCGGCGTTTCGAGTTGGAAATGTACCGGCGGGAACATCGCGACCTTGATATTGCCATTGCGGCCCTGCAGGAATCGCGAAATTCGGAATTGTTAACCATACGGCGGCTCAAAAAGAAGAAACTGGCGTTGAAAGACAGGATTGCCCGACTTCAAGACCAGATCAACCCCGATATTATTGCCTGAAGGAGCCCGTAAATGCCCGCACCCCTTGTTGGCCTCGTCATGGGGAGCCAGTCAGACTGGCCAACCATGAAGGAAGCTGCCGCCGTCCTGACCGAGCTGGATATTCCGTTCGAGAGCCGGATTGTCAGTGCCCATCGCACCCCCGACCGGTTGTTTCACTATGCCGAAAATGCGGTAGAATCGGGGTTGCAGGTGATCATTGCGGGGGCTGGCGGGGCGGCGCATTTGCCCGGTATGCTCGCGGCCAAAACACGGTTGCCGGTGCTTGGCGTGCCGGTCAAATCCTCGATTCTTTCGGGCTGGGACTCGCTGTTTTCGATTGTGCAAATGCCCCGGGGTATTCCGGTCGGAACCCTGGCTATCGGCGGTGCAGGCGCAACCAATGCGGCCCTGATGGCGGCGGCAATTTTGGCGAACGCCGACCCTGAACTTGCTAACCGATTGGAATCATATCGCAAATCGCAATCTGAAAAGGTTGATGAGGCCCCCCATGACTAACACTATCGGGATCCTAGGCGGTGGGCAATTGGGGCGCATGCTGTGCGTCGCTGCGGCCAAGCTTGGCTATCGGACACATATCTTTGAACCGCAGCCCAATCCGCCCGCCGCCCAAGTTGCCAGCACGACAACCACCGCGGCCTATTCCGACGCAGCGGCATTGGCTGATTTCGCCGCTTCCGTTGATGTGATCACATACGAATTCGAAAACATCCCGCTTGCTGCGTTGGCCCCGCTATCGGCGATCCGCCCGATATTCCCCCCGCTCAAGGCGCTGGAAATCAGTCAGGACCGGCTGAATGAAAAACAGTTTTTGACCGGAATCGGTCTTGAAGTAGCACCATATGCGCCGGTTAATTCGGCGGCAGACCTAACTAAAGCGCTTGAAAGCATCGGCACGCCCGCAATCCTGAAAACCCGACGCATGGGGTATGATGGCAAAGGGCAAGTTCGGATTACCAGTGCGGATCTGGCCGCTTCTGCTGTTGAACAGATTGCTTCGCCTGCGGTGCTCGAAGGGTTCGTCCACTTTGAACGCGAGATTTCGATTATCGCCGCGCGCGGTGTTTCGGGTGAGATTGTTTGCTTTGATCCGGTTGAAAACATTCATAAAAACGGGATTCTGCACACCTCGACCGTACCGGCGGACCTTTCACTTGCCCAACAAACCGATGCGATTATTCTGGCAGGGAAAATCCTGAATGCGCTCGACTATGTGGGCGTTCTGGCAGTAGAGCTTTTTGTGACACCGGATGGTTTAGTGGTAAATGAAATAGCCCCGCGCGTGCACAATTCCGGCCACTGGACACAGGATGCGTGCCTGATTGACCAGTTCGAACAACATATTCGTGCGATTGCCTCGCAGCCACTGGGTGATGGTCATCGCCATAGCAACGCCGTTATGACCAACCTGATCGGAAGTGATCCCGTTGATTTTACAGGGCAAACTTCGCTGCATTTATATGGAAAGGCCGAAAGCAGGCCGGGGCGGAAGATGGGGCATTATACAAAAATAAGCCCCATCTCCGGTTAGTTTAGCCGTAAACCGACTCTTTGCCGAATTTCTTGGTCAGCATATAGTACATCACCGCGCGGTACTTGTTGCGGTTGGATTTCCCATAGGTCTCGATAGCTTCGTTGATGGCTTCCATCAGCTCCGGCCCGTCTTTCAGGCCCAGCTTTTTGATCAAAAAGCTGTTTTTAACCGTTTCCAGCTCCGACTTTTGCGAGCCGGCCACGGTCGAAGCATCGGCATTATAGATCGAAGGGCCGCAGCCAATGGTCACCTTTTTCAAAAGGTCCATATCCGGCGTCATGCCACATTTTTCTTTCAAGTCAGATGCATAGAGTGCAATCAGATCATCACGTTTGCCCATATTCTTTTCCTCGCTTGGTTATCTTTGGGTTACTTGTGGTTTTTGTAGCTTAATTTGCACATTTACGCAACATATTGCGTTATTCGACCGCGTGGTCGGATAATAGTGATTGACAAACCATGCCCTGCGCGCCACCAAGAATCGACAAAACAGGAGTAGCCCATGCCCGAAGCCTTTATTTGTGACTATATCCGCACGCCGATCGGGCGCTATGGCGGGGAACTGGCAAGCGTGCGTCCGGATGATCTTGCCGCGATTCCGATTGCTGAACTGATGCGGCGCAACTCGGGGGTTGACCCGCTGCAGATTGACGAGGTCTTCCTTGGTTGCGCCAATCAGGCGGGCGAGGACAACCGGAATGTTGCGCGCATGGCTACGCTGTTGGCCGGCCTTCCCGAAGCGGTTCCCGGCACGACCATGAACCGGCTTTGCGGCTCGGGGATGGATACGGTGATTGCGGCGGCTCGGGCGATCAAATCTGGCGAAATCGATCTGGCCATCGCCGGCGGGGTCGAAAGCATGTCCCGCGCTCCGTTTGTAATGCCCAAGGCAGGTGCGGCGTTTTCCAGACAGGCCGAGGTGTTCGACACCACCATCGGCTGGCGGTTTGTTAATCCGCTGTTAAAGGCACAATACGGCATCGATTCCATGCCCGAAACAGCTGAAAATGTTGCGGAAGAATTTGCGATCTCGCGTGCCGATCAGGATGCTTTTGCGCTGCGTTCGCAACAAAAGGTCGAAACATCGCGTGACCGGCTGGCTGCCGAAATAGTGGCGGTAACCGTTCCGGGGCGCAAGGGCGATACGGTTGTGGACACGGACGAGCATCCGCGCCTGACCTCGCTGGAAAAGCTGGGCGCGCTGCGCGCCCCGTTCAGAGAGGGTGGCTCGGTAACCGCGGGGAATGCATCGGGGGTAAATGACGGGGCGGCAGCGTTGATTGTTGCGTCAGAGGCCGCGATCAAAAAGCACGGGTTGCGCCCGCTTGCGCGGGTGCTCGGGGGCGCATCTGCGGGGGTTGCACCGCGCATTATGGGCATAGGGCCGGTTCCTGCTACGCAAAAGCTGTGTAAGCTGCTGGGATTTCAGGTTGACGATTTTGACGTAATCGAACTAAACGAGGCCTTTGCCGCGCAAGGACTTGCAGTTTTACGACAATTGGGCGTCGCTGACGATGCCCCTCATGTTAACCCGAACGGGGGGGCAATTGCGCTGGGGCATCCGCTGGGCATGTCGGGTGCACGGCTTGCAGGAACGCTTGCATTGGAGTTGCAACGGCCGGGCAACAAGCTGGGGCTGGCAACCATGTGCATCGGGGTCGGGCAAGGCATCGCGCTGGGGCTGGAGCGGGTTTAGCCGTATCGCCTGACAAAGTTCAGCAAAACCTTTTGGGGCGCGTGAACGTCCGACGCGTGGACCATTTCAATCAGGTTTTCCGCTTCTTCGGGCGGGAAATAGCCCTTGTGCTTATAGATATTGATGCGGGTTTCGAATTCGGGGCCATCGGCCTCGGGGTGGAATTGCGTGGCATAAATGTTTTGCTTGTAGCGGATCATCTGGTAGGGACAGGTGGGCGAACTGATCAGGTGCGTGCAGCCCTCGGGCAGGGCTTGCAGGGCCTCTTTATGGCCAACAAAAGCATCAAATTCAGCCGGGAGGTCACGGGTGAGCGGGTCCGCCCTGCCCGCCCCGGTCAGGCGGCAATGGCTGGTGCCAACAGGCTCGGCATAGTTGCTTTTGTTGACCGCGCGGGCAAGGTGATGGCCAAGGATGCCGATGCCATAGCAGCAGCCCAGAAAAGGGATATCGTTCTCGATAATCCCGGGCATCAACGACAACACCGCCGCCTCGATCTTCGCTTCGGTCGGGGTTTTGTCCTCGGGGGCGTCTGACACACAACCGGGACCACCGCCAACGATGATGCCGCTATAGGATTGCAGGTTGAGATTGGCGGGTAAAGGCTCGATGTCCAACCGGATGCGGTGGGTTTGAGCGGCGGCAAGGCCCGCCTTATGCAGGATGGCGGCGTATTCGCTATCGGCGGCCTCAGGCTCGGGGCGGAGTTGAAGGATGAGGAACATGGGGACTCCAGTGGTGGGTGCGAGCACCCACCCTACGTTTACGATTTGTTTACCATATCGCGGCAAGAATGGCAGATGTCAAATTATCGAAGACTTAAAGTATCTGGTGCTACCTATTTCTTTACCGTTACATTGGCGGATAGGTATTCCACACTATTGACGGACAACGTGGATTTCTTGCGCAAAGCCTTTTCACAAACGATGGCAGAGCAGCCGTTTTGGGCAGATGCAATGGTGATATTGCCCAATCACCTCCATGCAATCTGGACCTTGCCGGAAAATGATCATGATTTTTCGAATCGCTGGCGAAAAATAAAAACTCGATTCACAAAATCTATCAGCTACCGCCCCGCGTTAAGCAGGAGTTTGGCGAGCAAAGGAGAAAAGGGGATTTGGCAGCGCCGGTTTTGGGAACATATGATAAGGGATGATCAAGACTATTCAGCGCATTTGGAGTATTGTTGGGGTAACCCGATAAAACACGGGCTTGTGGACCGCGCGGTGGATTGGCCCTATTCGTCATTTCACAGAGATGTCAAACGCCAAATCGTGCCGCAAGATTGGGTGTAGGGTGGGTGCTCGCACCCACCATTCGGAGGACGGGACAAGAGTGGTGGGTGCAAACACCCACCCTACGCTTGCTTTGGTGGGGCGAAATCTGCCTCAAATTCAGTGGCCTATTCACTTAAAACCAGATTTGCAAGGGCAGGATAGTCCCGATAAACGATTGACCACTCGGCAAAAATTGTTTCCAAGCTTGAAACCTTAACAAATTCATGAACATAGTCATTGATTTGACGGTGTTTGAACATTCCGACATACACAAAACTTTGGTTGTGCACCTTGAAATTTGCCCCACAATATTTCCAATATCCTTCTTTGTATTTATTCGACGACTTGTATAACCGGCTCTTGGCAATATTAGCGGCTAGCCTTAAAGTGTTTTGGCTGTTTCCGGAGGAAACACGGAAATCATTCCACTTATATCCAGTTGTCTTTTCAAAACCGTGAGCCAATAATTTTTTAGTTACAAGGTATTCACGCGCAATTTTGGAAAAAACTTGGCCGGAGATACCACCATTTCGTTTTGCTGCATCAATAAGGGATTTTATTGCATCATTGACATCCGTAGTATCCTCGCCCATCCCCTACCTCGTAAACTTCTTATACTTCACCCGCGTTGGCTTCACGCTTTCCGGCCCTAACCGCCTAATCTTATCCGCCTCATAGTCCTCAAAGTTGCCCTCGAACCATTCCACATGGCTATCGCCTTCAAAGGCGAGCATGTGGGTGCAGAGGCGGTCAAGGAAAAAGCGGTCGTGGGAGATGATGACGGCGCAGCCGGCGAAATCGGTGATGGCGTCCTCTAGGGCGCGCAGGGTTTCGACGTCGAGGTCATTGGTTGGCTCGTCGAGCAGCAGCACGTTGCCGCCCTCGCGCAGGAGCTTGGCCATGTGCACGCGGTTACGCTCGCCGCCCGAAAGCAGGTTCATGGTTTTTTGCTGGCTGCCGCCTTTGAAATTGAAGCTGGAGCAATAGGCGCGGCCATTTACTTCGGCGTCGCCGAGCTTAATCACATCCTGCCCGTCGGCGATTTCCTCGAACACGGTTTTGGTTTCGTCCAACTCATCGCGGGACTGGTCCACATAGGAAAGCTGCACGGTTTCGCCGTATTCCACGCTGCCCGCGTCCGGCTGTTCCTGCCCAGTAAGAATACGGAAAAGGGTGGATTTACCCGCGCCGTTGGGGCCAATCACGCCAACAATACCACCGGCGGGCAGGGAAAAACTGAGGTTGTCAATCAGCAGATTATCACCGTAACCCTTTGAAACACCTTCAACTTCGATCACCTTGTTGCCCAAACGCGGTCCGTTGGGGATGATGATTTGCGCCTTGCCGACCTTGTCGCGTTCCGACTGGTTGGCGAGTTCGTTATAGGCATTGATACGCGCCTTGGATTTGGCCTGCCGCGCCTTGGGGGACTGGCGCATCCAGTCCAGTTCGCGCTCCAACGTGCGCATTTTGGCCTTGTCGGCCTTGGCCTCGTGCTCCATGCGCTTGGCCTTTTGCTCCAGCCAGCTTGAATAATTGCCCTCGTAAGGAATGCCCCGCCCGCCGTCGAGTTCGAGGATCCAACTGGTGATGTCATCAAGGAAATAGCGGTCGTGGGTGACGCACAGGATGGTGCCCTTATAGTCGATCAGGTGCTGTTGCAGCCAGGCGATGGTTTCGGCGTCCAGATGGTTGGTCGGTTCATCGAGCAGCAGCATATCGGGGGCCTCAAGCAGCAGCTTGCACAGGGCCACGCGGCGGGCTTCACCGCCGGAAAGGGTGGAAACGTCGGCATCGTCAGGCGGGCAGCGCAGGGCCTCCATGGCGATGTCGATACTGGCGTCAAGGTTCCACAGGTCCTCGGCATCGATCTGGTCTTGCAGGGCGGCCATTTCGTCGGCGGTTTCCTCGGAATAGTTCATCGCCAGTTCGTTATAGCGGTCGAGGGTGGCCTTTTTGTCGGCCACTGCCAGCATGACATTGTCCCGTACACTCAGGCTTTCATCGAGCTTGGGTTCCTGAGGCAGATAGCCGATTTTGGCCCCCTCGGCGGCCCAGGCCTCACCCTGAAAATCCTTGTCCATTCCCGCCATGATCTTCATCAGGGTCGATTTACCGGCCCCGTTAGAGCCAACCACGCCGATTTTCACGCCGGGTAAAAAGGACAACCGGATGTTCTCAAACAATTTTTTGCCACCCGGAAAAGCCTTGGACACGCCGTCCATGTGGTAAACGTATTGATATGATGCCATTTTGAAAGGTGCTCCGATAGTGGAATGATTTTGGCATCTCTACCTAAAACAGGTGCAAATGGCAATCATTGCGGAGAGACTAGGCTGGATCCATTATCTCGAATGTTTCCAAATACTCTTCCGATATCTTTTGAGTAAAATTTTCTATATCGCTCAGCCCATGCAGCCCGAACGGCCCATCGCCGCTGCCAAATCCCTCTTTGTTCCATGGCTCGCTAAAAATCTCGGCCCATACCCTATGCTCCAAGCGATCAAAACTCGGGTTTTTATTGTCCAGTAAGCCAAAAACCTTTGTCATATCGCAAAAGCTCAAGGTGCCTATTCGGGCTTTCTTGTAGAGATTTGGATAAAAACACTTTAGTGCTGCCGTGCCTACAATCGCGGCTCGCCACCCCCAGACCTTGTTCTCAAGTGTGCGATTATTGCCACCTGTTGGAATCAGTGCAACTATAGTCAAGATCCTTTGAACTTCGCGAAGTGAAATATTCGTATCTTCCGGCAATGTGCTTAAATACTTCTTCAGATGGTCTGTGAGGAAGCCTGGCAGGCCCATTTTTTTTACCGCTCTATCGAAATAAGCTTCCCAAGCATTGATTTTTATATGCTCTCCGATTTGTGGCGAAAGCTCAAAGCGAAGGTGAATAAACTTTTGTAGGTATCGCCCCGCATCAATCCCCGCACCATACCGAGCCTTAACGGAGTTTTCCAACTCAACCAAATTTACCCCCAACACAAAAATCACATTCTCCACCGCAAAGAAATGCTTGATGGTCTCTAACATATTCAAGGCAAAGTCGGGTCGGCAGCGGTCCAGCTCATCGACAATGATGACGATTTTTTGCGGCTTATCCTCGGAGCCGTTTTCAATGGTCAGGTCTTTGAGTGCCTGCTTGAACCCCTCCATCGCATCGCGACGATTGGCCTCGTTTTCCCACACAGGGTCTAACGCCTTTTCACCCTCTTTCTCCACTGCTTGAATTCCCGCCGCAGCCGCCCCGCTTAGTGTCTCGCCAACAAATCCTATTCCCATTGCAAGGGCAATTCGCGTTGCGGGTTTCACCAAGCGACCTGCCTGTTTCAAAAGGGTCTTCATTTTTCCATCAGGGGCTTTGTCTTTTGAAAAGTCCTCGAATATTTGGCCGACTAGCGCCACAAGCGGGTCGTCAAAATAGTCATTCTTAAAAGCATCAAAATAGATAACCTTGGCCAAGCCTTCATTTTCAAGCGTATGTGCCCCCGTCCACAATTTCAGAAAATGGGATTTTCCGCTCCCCCACGGACCATCAACGGCTATCACAACGGGTTCACTTATTTTCTCCACAAGCTCCGACAACTTTTGCCCCGACTCCTTGCGGCCCAAGTCACAATTCCCATCGAACCCAACATTCCCAATGTTTATATCTGGATCAGGAAAGAATACACTCATTCTAGGCTCCAATTCTTTTTACAATATGTGTACAACTTATCGGATGAACCAAAAGATGCCAGTACTAACCTCACATCAAACCATCGGTCTGCTGGGCGGGTCGTTTGATCCGCCGCATATGGGGCATGTGCATATCTCCAAGCAGGCGCTTGGGCGGTTCGGGCTGGATCGGGTGTGGTGGCTGGTCAGCCCGGGGAATCCGCTCAAACCCGACGCACCGGCGAGCATGGCGCGGCGCATGGTGGCCTGTCGCGAAATCATGCAGGACCCAAGGGTAACGATCACCGACATAGAGGCGCGGCTGGGCACGCGTTATACGGCCGATACGCTGCGGGCTTTGCAAAAAAGCTGGCCACGCACGCGGTTTGTGTGGCTGATGGGGGCGGATAATCTGGCCAGCTTCCATCGTTGGCAGGAATGGCGCTGGATCGTGCGCAACGTACCGATTGGCGTTATGGCCCGCCCCGGCGAGCAGATTCGCGCCGGATTATCCCCGATGGCACAGCAATTCGCGCGCTATCGTGTCCGCCCTGCCATGTTGGCACATGCAAAAGCCCCCGCTTGGGCATTGCTTGGCGGGCCAATGCGCGATATCTCTTCTACAGAGCTTCGCGCACGCGGCGAGTGGGAATAGATTAAGGGCTTTGATTTGACGATTAACAGACGTAATTTTGTTGCCGGACTGGCTACGCTACTGCCCGCCGCTGCCCTTGGCCAAACTATCGAGCGCCCGCCCATGCGCCCCGGCCGTCTGACCGTACCCGATCCGGTCTCCGGCATTCTGAATACCTATGGTCTGGCCGAAAATTCGGGGTTTGTGGTGATGAATCTGGGCACTGGCGAGGTGCTGGAGCAGCATAACCCGACCCTGGAGCGCCCGCCCGCTTCGGTAACCAAAACCCTGACCGCGCTTTACGCGCAAGCCGCGCTTGGCAATGATTACCGTTTTGAAACCAAAGTGTTGGCCACCGGGCCCATTCGAAACGGCGCATTGCAGGGTAATCTGGTGCTGGTTGGCGGGGGCGACCCTTCGCTTAACACCGACAGTCTGGCCGAACTGGCCCGACGGGTGGCGCAAACCGGGTTGCGCTCTATCACCGGCAGGTTCTATGTGGATGGCAGCGCCCTGCCCTCGCTTGAAAGGATCGATGGTGATCAACCGGTTCAGGTGGGCTATAATCCGGGGGTTTCGGGGCTGAACCTGAATTACAACCGGGTGTATTTCGAGTGGAAAAAACGCAGCAACGGGCGCTATCGGGTCAGCATGGATGCGCGCTCCGAGCGCTATCGTCCGGTGGTGGAAACCGCGCAGATGCAGATCAGCAATCGCGGTGCGCCCACCTATACCTATGCAAGCACAAGGCAGGTTGAACAATGGACCGTGGCGCGCAACGCGCTGGGCAACGAGGGCGGGCGCTGGCTGCCGGTGCGCAACCCGACCGCCTATACCGCCGAGGTCTTCAGGGTTCTTGCGTCAAGTTTCGGGGTTGCGCTGCCCGCCGCGCGCCCGCGCACCGACGCCACATCGGGAACCGTGATTGCCAGCGTCCAAAGCGACCCGTTGATCGAGGTCGAACGCAGCATGTTGCGCTATTCCACCAACCTGACCGCTGAAGTGCTGGGGATGAGCGCCACCAAGGCCAGCGGATCAGCGGTGCGCAACCTGCGCACATCGGCGCAAAAAATGTCGCGCTGGGTGCATCAATGGGCGCAGGATACCTCGCCTAATCTGTATAACCATTCGGGGCTGACCGACCGGTCGCGCATCTCGGCCTATGAAATGGCGAGTATGCTGGCGCAGCCACGCAGCCGGCAAGGGCTGGCAGGATTGCTGAAACCCGCACAAATGGTTAACCGGCGCGGGGATGCGGTGGAACTGCCCGGGATCAATGTATTTGCCAAGACCGGAACACTGAATTTCACCCGCGGGCTGGCGGGGTATATCGAGCAAAACGGCCAGCAAAAACTGGCATTCGCGATATTCACGGCCGATATGGCCGCGCGCAGCGCCGCCAACCCCGCCGAAGAACGCCCCAGCGGTGCGCGGCGCTGGTCGCGCGCGGCCAAAACGCAGGAAAAGGCGTTGCTTTACCGCTGGGCCACACAATACCTGTAGATCGGAACGCCGGATGCTCCCCCCTGAACTGGTAATATTTGATTGCGACGGCGTGCTGGTCGATACCGAGGTGATCGCCAACACCCTGATGGCCGATAGCCTGCGCGAACACGGGCTGGATATCGGGCTAGAGGAATGTATGAAGCTGTTTGTCGGCGCGACTCTGGCCGGAGTAAAGGTAAAGGCCGAGCAAATGGGTGCCAGCCTGCCCGATGACTGGGTCGCACAGATTTATGAAGTCGAATACGCTGTTTTACGCAAGAATTGCCCGCTGATTGACGGGGTGACCGACGTTCTGGACGCGCTGGACGCGGCGCGCATTCCCTATTGCGTGGCCAGCAACGGGCGCATGGACAAAATGGAAATCACCCTTGGGCAACACGGCCTGATTCCACGATTCAACGGGCGGATATATTCGGCGCAGGCACTGAACACCGCCAAACCCGCGCCGGATGTGTTCTGGCATGCGGCCGGTGATGTTTCCCATGACCGTTGCGTAGTGATCGAGGACAGCCCGAGCGGCATTCGTGCCGCCGCAGCCGCCGGCATGCGCTGCTTTGCCTATGCGCCGCAGGGTGGCGACGTGAAAGGGGCCACGCGTTTTGCCCGCATGGCGGATTTGCCCGCCCTGTTAGGGCTGGGTAGCGGTACAACAGCCTGAAAGCAGGCCTTGGGCGGTGATCAGGTCCAATCCCCACGCATAATGGCTTGCGGTTTCTTCATCATCGCATCGGGCACGGGTTAAAACACCGGTATACTGGCCTGCTGTAAACAGGAATTTATCATAGCTGCGGCCCGAACCTGTGGTGAGGCGGGTGACGGGGGCCGTTCGGCGCTCGGTGCCTTCGGCCCCTTCATACCACGGGCTGCCATCGGCCAGTTCATAGGTAATAAACCCGTCACGCGCCGAAAAGGTCACATCCCATGCGGGGCCGGAGCTTTGGCACACAAGCATAGCGGGCAAGGGCGGTGGACCATTGGCAGGATTTTGTCCCTCGGCAATGCGCAGAAAGCGGGCGGACACCCATCCGGTGGTGAAATCGGCCGAGACCAGCGCCCAGCCACCATTCGGGCTGGTGTCCAGCACATCAATGAAGCTGTTTGGCGGGAGGGTGCCGACGATTTCAGCGCCGGCATCGGGTTGGCTGCGGATATTAAGGCTGTCATTTTCCGCAACCCCGACCACTTGGTGCAGATAAAGCGGCACCGGCTTGGTCTGTGCAAAAACGGGGGCAGCCATAAGGGCAAGCAGGGTGAGGAGGCGGCAAAACGGCATGAGGGTGAGGATATTCCCTTTGGCTTAACAGAATGTTAGGCCGGCAGTTGCATATGCCGTGCCCGTGCGCCGCGCTCGATAGCCGCGCCGTGCAGGCGGTCAATACTCAACTCGTATCGGATTTCTGCCATGAATTCCAACTCGCCCTGACGCAAGCGCCCGTCGGCGGCGGCTACATCGCAGGCCATGGCGTAGGCGGTTTCGAAAAGCGACTCGGGGAGGGCCTCGCGGACAATGCCGAACAGGGCATCAAGCCCGTCTTCTTCCTCGAACAGGTCAAACACTACTTGCGAGACGCGCTTGATGCGGGAGCTGTCATAATCCGCAAAAATCGGCATGTGGTCAACCATGCGGGTGATGCTGAGCAATTCGGAATTGGTGATGCTTTCATCAGAGGCCGACTCGGCGATCATCACCGCAACAAGCGCATCTTGCGGAGACCAGGAAGGGGGGAGGCTATCGGGCATGGGGTGACCTTTTTCATAACGGGGGTGTGGGATAGAATATTGACCAATGCGCCGCTGCACAATAGGAAGCACAAGAATATTTTGCCTGCCGATGGACGGCGGGCCTGTTAGGGGACGGTTATGTCTGAACTACGCGAACTTGCAATGACGTCAAAAGCCTGGCCATTCGAAGAGGCCCGTAAGCTGGTCAAACGGTTCGCCAAAAATCCGCCCGCCAGCGGCTATGTGCTGTTCGAAACCGGATACGGGCCGTCGGGCCTGCCCCATATCGGCACCTTTGGCGAGGTGGCGCGCACCACGATGATCCGCCGCGCCTTCGAGGCGATCTCGGATATTCCCACGCGGCTGATCTGCTTTTCCGACGATCTGGACGGTATGCGCAAGGTGCCCAGCAATGTGCCCAATCCGGCCGCGTTGCAAGAGCATTTGCAACGCCCGCTATCCGATGTCCCCGACCCGTTTGGCGAATATGACAGCTTTGCCGCGCATAACAACGCCATGCTGCGCCGCTTTCTGGATACGTTCGGGTTTCAGTATGACTTTATTTCCTCGGCCGAGTTTTATCGCTCGGGCAAGTTTGATGAAATCCTGCTGCGCTGCGTGGAAAAATACGATGACATCATGGCGGTCATGCTGGCGTCATTGCGCGAGGGGCGCCGCGCGACCTATTCTATTTTCCTGCCGATCAGCGCCAAAACCGGGCGGGTTTTGTATGTGCCGATGAAATCGGTCGATGCGGGCGCGGGCACGATTACCTTTGATGACGAGGACGGCGAAGAAGTCACCATGAGCGTGACGGGTGGGCAGGTCAAACTGCAATGGAAACCCGATTTCGGTGCCCGCTGGGCCGCGCTCGGGGTGGATTTCGAAATGTATGGCAAAGACCATTCGACCAACACCCATATCTATGACAAAATCTGCCGGATTCTGGGTGCCCCCGCCCCCGCGCATTATGTCTATGAAATGTTTCTGGACAAAGAAGGGCAGAAGATTTCCAAATCGTCGGGCAACGGGATTTCAATTGACGACTGGTTGAAATACGCCAGCGCTGAAAGCCTGTCCTATTTCATGTACCAGAAACCCCGTACCGCCAAACGGCTGCATTTCGACGTGATCCCCAAAATGGTTGACGAATACCATCAGCAATTGCGGGCCTTTCCGGAGCAAGACCTGAAAGCGCGGTTGAATAATCCGGTCTGGCATATCCATCGCGGCCAGCCGCCTGTCAGCGATATGGTGGTACCGTTCAGCATGCTGCTCAACCTTGCGTCGGCCAGCAATGCCGAAACCAAAGAGCAGATGTGGGGGTTTATCCGCAAATATGCCCCCGATGCCACGCCCGAAACCCACCCCGGGGTCGATGCTGCAGCCGGTCAGGCAGTTGCCTATTTCCACGACTTTGTGAAGCCGGACAAAACATATCGCGCTGCCAGTGAACACGAACAGGCCGCGCTGCAAGACCTCGCAACGCGGTTGAGCAACTGGGATGGCGACGCCGATGGCGACGCGCTGCAAAGCCTTGTGTTCTCGGTAGGTAAGGACCACGGATTCGAGCCGCTGCGCGACTGGTTCAAGGCTATCTACGAAGTACTGCTGGGTGAATCGCAAGGGCCTCGTTTTGGCGGATTCATCGCGCTATACGGCATTCCCGAAACTGTTGCATTGATAAACAATGCGCTGGCCGGCGGCCTGCTGAAACAGGAAAGCTCCGGGGATTTATAAGCCTGACATCCTGCCAAAATGAATATACTCGAAATCTCCCAAGACGGCGGTCGCCTTCGAAGCAAGCTTCAAAGGCGGTTGCGACACCATGGCCTCACTGCGTTCGGTTCTGGAGCCACACCAAGGGCAGCACCTGAATATGCGGGCGTTGCGCCGTATAAGGGTTTTTGCCATTCTGGCAAAACCGGCACCCCCAAGTACCCTCGGGGGGTACGCGCATTCATGCGCGAGGGGGGCTGTGGCCCCCCTGCCCGCCGAACGAAGTGAGGCCATGGTGTCGCAACGCGTTTTGAAACTTGTTTCAAAACGCACCTCTGTTTGGTGCGGATTGGGTTTGCAGGTGCAACAGAACCGGTTGGCACTAACCATAGTGCGGCGTTGCGCATTCGGGCAATCAGGCGGGCGGCGCTGTCGGGGATTGTTTACCCTTTTAATCTAATTTCCTTCGCAATCGCCATATTGCGCGATCCTCCATGAGAATCAAACACTTGCACGTTGCTTTTTGCAGCCAACGTGTTGTTTTAAACCGCGAAAGGGTTTTCAATGAATAAGGCAATTACCGATGGTCTGGACTTTATGCCCCCTGCTTTTATCGACGGGCTAGATGATTGGTCCTCTACGGATGGCACTCCGGGGTCGCCAACCTATAATGGTGCGGCCAACGCGTCGCTGGTGGCCAGTGATCCGGATTTCGGCCCCTGTCTTGAATTGCAAAAAACCGAAACAACCCAGCACTTGCGCTACAAGGGCGAGGTGCCGATTTTGCCGGGCTGTTACCTGCAGGTGAAGGTGCGCTTCAAGGTGATGAGCGGCCTGTTTCCGAGCCTGCGCATCGCCGCATGGGCTGGGGGAACCGGCGGGTTGCACGTCACCGGTGTTGATGAAACCGGGCCGGAATTTTTGCCTGACACCATCGGGCGCATCTACGAGATTTCGGCGATTGTCGGCACGGGAGATCGCACCGGTGTGGATATGGTCTGGGGAACCGAGCCGGTATACGGGCATTTCGGCATCGATATGCTGGGTGACAACGGCGCGGTGGTTCGCATTGAATCGGTGGTAATCGAGGACAAGACCAGTATCTTTCATCGCAAGCTGATGGGCTGGGTCGATGTGCGCGATTACGGTGCCATCGGCGACGGGATCACCGATGACCGTCTGGCCTTCGAGGCCGCTGACGCCGCCGCTGCGGGGCGCGAGGTGGTTGTATCCGACGGCACCTATTACATCGGCAGTTCCATCACCATCAACAACCCCATTCGTTTCGAGGGCACCCTGACCATGCCCGAAAGCGCGCGTTTGCTGATCACCAGCAACTTTGAGTACAAAACCTACGAAGCGGCGTTCGGCTCGGAACGCGAGGCCCTGACCCGCGCCCTTGCTGCGCTATTCAACTTTACCGACCATGAATCGCTGGACCTTGGCGGGCGGCGTATCCAGCTGGATTCTCCGATTGATGTGCATGCGGCGGTGGGCAACAAAGACAATTTTGGCAACCGTCGGGTTTTGCGCAACGGCTCGTTAGAGGCAACGGCCTCGGCCGGTTGGGATGACGATGTGGTCACGTCGAGTGCCGCCTATAGCACCTCGAACAAACTGGAACTGACCAGCGTTACCAACGTCGTTAACATCAAAGTGGGCGCATTGATCACCGGCACCGGGGTTGGCCGCGAGGTCTATGTCACCGCCAAAGACGAAGCACTGCAAACCGTCTCGCTGTCCCAACCCTTGCTAAACCCTGCGGCCAGCCAGACCTATACCTTTACGCGGTTCAAATACCTGCTGGATTTCTCGGGCTTCGACGGCCTGTCGCGGTTCCAGATCACCAACGTGGAATTCGCCTGTCTTGGCTATGCTTCGGGGGTGATGCTGGCGCGCACCGGTAACGCATGGCATATCCATGATTGCTGGTTCCTGCGCCCCAAGGATCGCGGGCTGACCTCTTATCATCAGGGGTGCAACGGCATGGCGCTGGACAATAACGAATGGGGCAGCGACGAATATGACGTACTGGCGCAAGACCGGGTTTCCATCGCATTCAACACCAACAAGAACGATATCAAGATCCGCAACAACCGCGCGGTCCGGTTCCGCCATTTCGGCGTGATGTCCGGCGGGGGCCATATCATCAGCGGCAACCATTTCTGGCAGGGCGACAGCGCCCCGGTCGGCGACCGGACCGCAGGTCTGGTTCTGACCGCCCGCAATTGCAAGACGGTACTGACCGGAAACTATATCGACAATTGCTGGATAGAGCTGAGCGACGAACACCAGAACCAGTCGAATGCCGGCCCGAGTGCCAAACCGTTCGGCACGCTAAGCATCACCGGTAATATTTTTACCTCCAGCGATATTCCGGCGTTTTTCACCTATATCCACATTGCGCCCAAAGGGACCGACTACTCCATTGACGGGGTCTCGGTGATCGGGAACACTTTTAAAACCATCGGGGGCGATACCATTGACCGGGTTGAATCGGTGGATACCTCGGATGGGACCATCGACCACAGCAAATCCAAAAACATCCTGTTTGAAGGCAACAGCTTTCAGTCGGTGACCTATCGCACGGAAAATCCGGCCAATGTGGTGATCGACCAGACCGTGCTTTCCAGCAGCTGGACCCTGTCCAATGCCGACAAGGTGCCGTTTGGCGGGCAGGTGCTGGGGGTTGCCTCCTGGGCCGCCATCGCACCCATTCAGAATATCGGCGGGGTGGACCAGTCCGAGTTCCCCTATTTCGATCTGGCACAAGGGGCCAGTGGCGACGAAATCAAGATTAACTGGGCCGCGCCACGCAAAGGCAAATTGCAACTTAGCCTGCGTTGTGACAGCCCGTCATAAATAAAACCTTGGCATGGGGGGAATGTTTGCTAACATACGGCAAAAGGAGCCCCCCATGCTAACCGTTTCAAATACCAAAGACATCCAGACCACCATCACCACTTTCGATGTGACCCCCGGAACCTGTCAGGATCTGCTTGCGCTATTGCAATCGGCCTGCTCCGAAGTCATCTCAAAACAACCCGGATTTATTGCCTCGGCCTTGCACGTCAATGACGCGCAAACCCGCATTGCCAGCTATTCGCAATGGGCACGGCGCGAGGATTTTCAGGCCATGTTGCGCAGCCCCGAAATGCTGGAGCGCAACCGCGAGATCAACAGTCTTTGCAAAAACTTTGCACCGGTCATGTACGATGTGGTCGATTGCGTCGGATAAGGTTTAAACCACGCGTCCGGACCTGAACATTCAAGCCCGGACAGATTGTGCAGTGCCGCCGTATTGTCCTGCATATCTTTGCATACATGTGGATACAATGATTGCCGGGCAAAGTTCAAGTCAACTGCGCTCAAGCTTTTGTGCAGCCCTGTGAATTGGCCCTATACCGGTCCGGTTGCCTTGAGTGATGGGCGATCACTAATCCCAGCAGCCCAGCGCGCCAGCGCCGGATAGGTCTTTTTCCAGCCGCGCGCATCGTGGCGAAAATCAAGATAACCCAGCGCCGCCGCGACCGCCAGAACCGCGATATTCGGGCGGGCGTCAAGCGTTGGCATCCACGATGTTTCCAGAGTGCGAAGCGCACGATCGACCTTGCCCCATTGCGCATCGATCCATTCCGGAGATTGCTGCACCTCGGGGCGTAAACGCCCTTCGTAAACCATCAGGACCGCGGCCTCCATGATGCCCATCGCCAGCGCCTCCAGTGTCAGTGCGGCCCACAGATCATCACCGTCCGGATACAGCCCTGCATCCGGGCGTTGCGCGGCCAGAAACCGGCAGATCACCCGACTGTCAAACAAGGCCGAGTCGTCCTCGCGAATTAGGCAGGGGATTTTACCCAGCGGGTTTGCCCCGTGCAAGGCGCCTTCCGGTCCGGTCGGTGTCACCGCTACATCGATCAGGTCAACCTGCGACAGCAGGCCGGTTTCATGCAAGGCAATCATCACCACCCGCACAAATGGCGAGGCATTGGCATAGAATAGTTTCATGGTTTTCCCCTGTTGTTGCGCGCCTACCCTGCACCCAAGTGACGGGCAGGTCAATCATCGGCCCTGCCGCTCTTGCAAATCGGCCAGCGTAAAGATGTGTTGCAACGGATAGTCGATATCGCGCCGAAACCCCGGGTCCGAGACGATACATCCTACATCACACAATAACAGCGCGTGGCCCGATTGCGCCGCATCAACCCAGATGCGCCCGCCCGGCGTCCCGACATACCCGTCCACCCCGTCGATGATATCACCGCGCAGATCATCGGCCGAGGGCACTTCGGTATCATAGGCCAGATCAAAAGCCCCGTGGGTGTGGTACGATGCCAGCACCTGCATATCGCGCGGCGCGCCCCACAGGCTGCACCCGGATTCGCTGCCCCGTCGTGGCTCAGTACTAACAAATTCACCCGCCGCATTCAGCCCCAGATAGCCGCAATACTCGCTGTTTTCGGCGATAGAACGCGGCTGGATACGGTTGAACAGCGCCTTGACAAAGGCCAGCTCGGCCTGCGAGCGCGGGCGCGGGCGGCTGTAATCCGGATCGGGGATCGGCACGGCGGCGGTGCAGGACACCAGCAGCAGCACGGCAAGGGCGGGAGTGGGGTTGGGCAAGGTCAAGGGG
>JALXER010000163.1:2925-6289 GCA_027069385.1 Paracoccaceae bacterium | reverse complement strand
TAGATGAACAGCATCGCCATCAGGATCAGCCCGCCAAACACGCCCAGCAGATAAAGACCGCGCAGCAGCCAGATCAGGGCCGAGCCGACCGTTTCATTGATCCCGAATCCGGCCACAAATGAATCGGTTCCCGTCCAGACTCCGCCTTGGGTTTTCCAGATAATGATTGCCGCGGGCATAACCCCGAGCAGGGCAATCGCCCCGAACGTAGCCGCCTTGACCATCCCGGGCCGGTTGCTGAATATCCAGCCCAGCCCAAAGGCCAGCACCGAAAACCCGGCGGCCAGCGAAAGGGTCAGCCATGTTTGCGCCCCCAGCAGCTTGCCGATGATGTAATAGCTGGCAAAGGCAAAGATCGCAAAGGTCCAGATACGCAGGCCAAGCTGCTTGAAGGGCACTTCCTCGGCCATGATCCACGGGCGGTTTTTCAGCGGCCCCATGTCGCGATAGATAAACACCGCCACGACAAAGGCGTAAACGGATGCCACGGCGGCGGCCTCGGTCGGGGTAAAGATACCACCATAGATACCGCCAAGGATGATCACCATCAGGAACAACCCGAACGCGGCGTCAAGCATCGATTCAGCTACTTCGCCCCAGCCCATCCAGTCGCCCTTGGGCAACTTGCGCACCACGGCCACAATATAGATGCCCAGCATCAGCATAAAGCCCGCCAGAATGCCCGGAATCACTCCGGCCAAGAACATCCGCCCCACCGAAACGTCAGTGGTGGATGCATAAACCACCATCACGATCGAAGGCGGGATCAGGATGCCCAGCGTCCCCGCCACCGAGATAATCCCGGCGGCAAAGTCCTTGGAATACCCCACCGTGCGCATACCGGCAATCACGATGCCGCCAATGGCAACCACCGTCGCGGGTGATGACCCGGACAGCGCGGCAAACAGCATACAGGCCAGCACCGACGCAATCGCCAGACCACCGCGCAGGTGCCCCACAACCGCTATGGCAAACCGGATAATCCGCTTGGCCACCCCGCCGGTCGACATAAAGCTGGAGGCCAGAATAAAGAACGGAATCGCCAGCAGGGTATAATGCGCATACATCGCCTGAAACATGGTCTGCCCGACCGAGTCCAGCGACGCATCCGAAAAGATAAGTTGAAAGATGATAGAGCTGAGCCCCAGCGAAATCGCAATGGGCACGCCCAGCATCAACATGCCGATGACCATGCCGAAAAGAAACAGGATTTCCATGTTATGCGTCCTCCTCGGCCAGACGGGCGGCGACGTCTTTGACGTCATCCTCGGCCTCGTGGCTGACAATCAGGGTCTCGCGAGTGCCTTTCCACAGCCCGACAAAGGCCTGAACCAGTCGAAACAGCAGCAAAGACGCCCCGAAAGGCAGGATGAAATAGGCCAGAAAGCGCGGGGCCTTGTTATAGGGCGGGTCGCCGTCAAACAGCATAGCCGGCTCAATAAAGCGCAACCAGTCGGGCATGGGAATCGAGGTAAGCTCATAAAAACCCTGATAGTCGCGCGGCTTCATTTCCTGAAAGCCGGTCGGGAACCAGTGGCCGGTGGTTGCCGGCAGGTTGGCGAAGTTCGAAAAATAGTCATAGCCGCCTTTAAGCAGCAGCGCCGCATAGACGATCGAAATCAGGGTCGCGGTCATGGCCAGACGCCGCCGACCCTTGCCCGAAAACAGGTTAATCACCGAATCCACCCCCAGATGGGCGGTGATTTTGACACAATAGCTGATCCCGAACAGCACCAGCCAGGCAAACAGAATGCTGGTGGCTTCCAGCCCCCAGACCACGCCGCTTTCAAAGCCAAAGCGCAGAATAACGTTGTAAAAAGTGATGATGGTCATCAGCCCCAGAAGAAGCGCAATCGCGGTTTCTTCCAGATGGCTGGTCGCGCGGCCCATTTTGGCCCATAGCGAGTCTTCGTTGGTCATACCTGCCCCCCCGGCTGGTTATGGAATTCGGCCCGGAGTGGTTTACCCCGGGCCGGTCTTTGTCTTAGTGGTTGGCGTTGATTGCCTGCGCCGCAGCGATGTTTTCGGCGCCTACATCGCCTTCAAACTGTGCCCAAACCGGCATCATTGCATCAACCCACAACTGGCGTTGTTCGGGGGTCAGGGTGCGCACCACACCACCGGCAGCGATGATGTCCTGCTTGGCCTGCTCGTTCACGGCAGTGGCCTCGGCGTTACGCAGAACCGTCACTTCGTGAAGAATGGTCAGGAACTGGTCACGCACTTCGGGGTCCAGCCCGTCGAGCCATTCGGTCGAGGTCACCACAAGATAGTCGATAATCCCGTGGTTGGTTTCGGTCACACCGTCCTGTACCTCGAAGAATTTCTTGCCATAGATGTTCGACCAGGTGTTTTCCTGCCCGTCTACAACGCCGGTCTGCAAGGCACCGTATACCTCGGAAAACGCCATCGGTTGCGGGTTGGCACCCAGGGCTTCCATCTGCGCAATCAGCACGTCGGAAGTTTGCACCCGGAATTTCAGGCCTTCGGCATCCGACGGTTCAATCAACGGAACGTTGGCCGAGAATTGCTTCATGCCGTTATGCCAGAAATCCAGCCCGATCAGGCCGCGGCGCACCATGGATTCTTTCATCGCCTGCCCGGCTTCGGAGTTCTGGAACTCGTCAACCGCATCGATATTGGCAAACATGAACGGCAGGTCGAAAATGCGGAACTGGCGAGTGAAAGCCTCGAATTTCGACAGGCTGGGGGCCGCCAGTTGCACGTCGCCCTGAAGCATGGCTTCAAGCACCTGGTTATCGTCATAAAGCGTCGAGTTGGGGTAAACCACCATACAGGCGACACCGTTCATTTCCTCGTTGACCCGCTCGGCCAACAGGGTTGCCGCGATGCCTTTTGGGTGGCGGTCGGTATTGGTAACATGGGCGAATTTGATAACAATCTCGCCCTCGTCACAGGCTTCTTGCGCAAATGCAGAAGTTGCAGAAAAAGTGGTAGCAGCCAGCGCGGCCGCCAGAGTCAGTTTAAGCATTGTGTTCCTCCCAGAACGTTGACAAGCCGCATCGCGCGGCGCATGGAGTATTGAAACACAGATGAACCATAGGCAAAGCAAATTTTCACGTCAGCGTGAAACAAGTGGATTCTCTGAAATTACAATTGGTTAACAGAAATTTGGGAAAACTGACCATGCGGGAAAGGTGACTCGTTTCACTACCCTGTGCGGGAATCCGCACACTTACGGCTAATGTTGACACCAGATTCCGGGCCTCTCCCGCCCGTCGTCGGCGCATTGCATTCGCAATGCGCCTCCTCCCGTTGGGCCGGGCCTCGGCTTCGCCTCGGCAGGGGGCCTGCCCCCTCTGGCGCAAGCGCCATTCACCCCCGGGGCATTTGTGAAAAGAAG
>JALXER010000163.1:0-2915 GCA_027069385.1 Paracoccaceae bacterium | reverse complement strand
CCCCCCTGCCGCCCGCAGGGCGGCCCGGCCCAAAGGGAAGCTTGTGATTGCGGAACGCAATCATAGGCTGGACTGCGGGAGCGCTTCGACATCAGGAAATCCGGGCAGGGTTTAGCGGTAGGTGGCCGGATCTATTTTCAGGCGTTTCATTTTGTCATAGAGCGTTTTGCGGGGCAGGTTCAGGGCGGCGCAGACATCGGGGATGCGGCTGGCATATTTCTGCAGGGCCTGTTCGATCAGGTGGCGTTCAACCTGTTCCATCGCGCCCGACAGCCCTGCGGTTTCGGGGACGGGCGCATCGCCAAGCCCCATTGCCACCCGCGCCGCATGGTTACGCAACTCGCGCATATTGCCGCGCCACGGGTTTGCCAGCAGGTCGGCAAGGTGCACCTGCCCGGATTGCTCCTGTCCATGTTCGTTCAGAAAATGGGCAAAGAGCACGCCGATATCCTCGGGGCGTTCGCGCAGCGGCGGTATGGTGATTCGTGCCACATCGAGGCGAAAGAACAGATCGTCACGAAACCGCCCTTGCCGGACCATTTCGGGCAGGTCCTCGTTGGTGGCGGCCAGCACCCGCAGGTCGAGCCGTTGCATCATGCCAAGGCTGTCCTCGACTTCGCGGTTTTCAAGAATCCGCAGCAGGCTGACCTGCTGGTCCAGCGGCATCGCGCCGATTTCATCCAGAAACAGCGTACCGCCATCGGCGCGAGCAAAGGCACCTTTGCGGGTCTTGTCGCCAAACAGCACGGCCTGCGTCAACCCGTCGGTCAGCATGCCGCAATTCACCGCGATGAACGGCGCGGTGGGGGTGGCAAGCTGGTGGATTACCCGTGCGGCCAGTTCCTTGCCGGTGCCGGTTTCACCGGTGATCAGCGCATCCGAGCCGGCATTGGCCACCACCCGCAACTGCCGGCGCAGGTTGGCGGTGACTTCGGATTGCCCGATGATCAGCCGCTCGGCCGCATCCTGCCGCGCCAGCCGCGCCTTCAGGGCCCGGTTCTCCAACACGATCCCGCGCGCTTCTATGGCCCGCTTTACCGCCTTGGACAGGCGCTTGGCCGATACCGGCTTTTCCAGAAAATTGAGCGCACCGGCCTCCATCGCACGAACCGCCATGGGGATATCACCTTCACCGGTAATCAGAATAACCGGCAGATCGCGGTCAATCCGGTGTGTGCGTTCCAGCAGGGCAAACCCGTCTTTGCCCGGCATGCGCACATCCGACAGCACCACGCCGGGAAAGTCGGCCGAGATATGATCGACCGCCTCGATAAAGGACGCGGCCATCGTCACCTCGTACCCGGCCAGTTCGAGCGTCTGGCCCAGTGCCTCCAGCACCGGCCGGTCATCATCCACCAACAGCACATGCCCGGTCATGGTTCATCCTTTGCTTTGCTCAGGGTCACGGTAAACACCGCGCCACCTTGGGTATTCTCGCCTTTTATCGCACCCCCAAAGCTTTGCACAATCCCGTAAGAAATCGACAGCCCCAGCCCCATGCTGTCATCATGCGCCGGCTTGGTCGAATAGAACGGATCAAAGATTTTCTCGGGGGTTTCCAGCCCCGGCCCGTTGTCGCGCAGCATCAGACGCACCATGTCACCCGCCTGTTCAACGCTGATCCAGATGCATTTGTCGGCCTGCCCCTCCATCGCGTCAATCGCGTTAGAGATCAGGTTCAGCACCACCTGTTGCAGGCGCACCGCACCGCCCTGAACAAACATCTCGTCGCCGGGAGTCCAGTCAACCTGCACCCCCTCGGCGGCAATGCGGCTTTGGCCGATTTCCAGCGCATCATTCACCACCTTGTTGAGCGCCACCTTTCCGGTCACCTCGCCCTCTTTACGGGCAAAGGCGCGCAGGTTCTTGATGATCCGCGTCATGCGGGCGGTCAGGCTGGATATGCGTTCAAGGTTGCCCCTTGCCTTATCCGCATTGCCGCGTTCCAGAAACACCTTGGCATTTTCGGCAAAGGACTGGATCGCCGCGAGCGGCTGGTTCAATTCATGGCTGATACCGGCCGACATCTGCCCGAGCGCCGACAGCTTGCCCGCCTGTACCAGATCATCCTGCGTACGCCGCAACTGTGCGGTGCGTTTTTCTACCCGGGCTTCCAGCTCCTGGTTGGTTTCCTCGCGCAGCGCCAATTGTCGGGCCAGCGCGGTGCGGCGAAACTGCAGGGTCCAGAACCCGACGCCCAGCAATGCCAGCAAAGCGGCGGCCAACAGGGTGCGCAATTGCGCCTGTTCGGTTACCGGTGCCAGGTCGGTCAGGATATAGGCCTGCATACCGATCACCGGCAACGGCTGGGTGTTCAGCAAAGATTGCCGTGGTAACACCACCCCGTCGGATTTCCAGATCGTGCGGTCAAAAGCGCTGTAAGGCCTGGCGATGGTTGTGTCGTCTAGGCGGGTAAACAGCAGATTGTCGCGGTTAGAGATAAACACCACATTCGCGTCATCGACAAAAAAGATGATTTCGGGGTCGCCGCGCCAGTGGAACTCCAGATTTTCCAGATCGGCCTTGACCACCAACGCCCCTTTGATCCGCCCGTTGCCGTCGCGCAGCGGGCTGGCAAAGGTAAAGCCGCGCAGGGGTTCGCTTTCATCCACCCCGTGATAAAACCCGAGCGCCCCGTTCATGGCGCGCTCGAAATCCGGACGGCCCATGATCGATTCCCCCCGATGGTTATTCGAGGAATCGGCAATGACCATGCCGTCACTGCGCACCAGTGAAATACGCAGCGACCGCGTCAGGTCGGCCAGATGGCGCAGGCGCGCTTGCACCTCTGGCGCGATTTCGGGCGCATCGAGCGCTGCCAGAAAGCCGGTATCGCGCGACAGGATCACCGGCAGAATGCGATACCGCTCGAACCGCCCGACCAGCCGGTCCGCCGCCAGCGACAGGCTGGCTTG
>JALXER010000162.1 GCA_027069385.1 Paracoccaceae bacterium | reverse complement strand
AATCAATCTCACTGATAAACTCCGCTGAGTGCTCCATGGAGAAACTCCTTGCCAAACTACTGGAAAGAACTCAATCGCAGATCGCTACCTCAAACGTAAGGTGGAGGCGAGACAACGCTTACTTTGATGCCTCAATCAAAGCATTTTCGAGGATGGACGAATTGAGGCCGGATTACGAAACTCACCTGTTATGGCTGGGTTCCACGCACCTGCTTCTTGGAGATGAACACGTCGGCATACAATACATAGAAAGGTTCTCCGAACTGTTTGCGGAAAATCGTGGCTTTGGGGAAGTAACATCGCATGAAAGGATGATAAATGCGTTTCAGCATATCCTTATTGGCGATAGCGCACAGTTTTTGGTACGCGGCACCATATATGGTGGACTTGGCCGTTCCGAATTGGCTTGGATTGAGTTCAAGCGCTTTGTTATAGAGGGCGGAGATATTGCAACCCGGCTTTTGCGAGATGTACTGAAAGCGCATCATTATTGTCATAACCCAGATTGTGGGACGGATATTGATGGAGATCTCGGGGCTGCAATCAAAGCATATATTGGTGATCTTGATGGTCTGATTTCACTGAAAAACTATCGCAACCCGTTACTTTGAATATAATTCAGGGGTGCCAGTTCAGGAAATTGGAGATCAGCCGAAGGCCGGTTTTCTGGCTCTTTTCCGGATGGAACTGGGTGCCGATCATATTGTCCCTGGCGACAACCGCACTTATTTTGCCGCCATAATTGGCATGGGCAATGCCGTGCGCCGGGTCGTCGGTCAGAAAGTGATAGGAGTGCACGAAATAGGCGTGCGCGCCGTGATCGATGCCGGCCAGCACCGGATGCGGGTGGTCGATTTCCAGCACATTCCAGCCCATATGCGGCACTTTCAGATCCGGGTCGTCAGGGGTGATCTGGACAACCTCGCCGCTGATCCAGTCAAAACCGTTTGTGTCGTGCCCGTGTTCCAGCCCGCGGGTTGCCATCAGTTGCATTCCGACGCAGATGCCCAGAAACGGTATGCCGTCATTGATAACCCGCGTTTCAATTGCCTCGAACAGCCCGTCATAGCTTTCCAGCCCGGTGCGGCAATCGGCAAAGGCTCCGACGCCCGGCAGCACGATGCGCGAGGCGCGCGCCACGGTGTCGGGATCCGACGAAACCCTGATTTCACCGTGGCCGGTTTCGGCCGCACAGCGCGCAAAGCTTTTTTCGGCCGAGCGCAGGTTGCCCGAGTTGTAATCGATGATAACCGTGCTCATAACGTGCCTTTGGTGGACGGAATCGCGTCGCCCTTGCGCGGGTCCGGTTCCAGCGCCACGCGCAGCGCGCGCGCAACGGCCTTGAACGTGGCCTCGGCAATGTGGTGGGAATTGATCCCGTCCAGCTTGGCAATGTTAAGTGTGATACCGCCATTCATCGCCAGCGCCGTAAAGAATTCCCGCACCAGTTCGGTGTCAAACGAGCCGATCTTTTGCGCGGTCATTTCCACGTTCCAGACCAGAAACGGCCGACCCGACAAGTCGAGGGCGGTGCGCACCAACGTGTCATCCATCGGCAGGTGACATTCGCCATATCGCACAATGCCGCGTTTATCCCCCATGGCCTCGACCAGCGCTTTGCCAAGGGCGATACCCACATCCTCGACCGTGTGGTGGTCATCGATGTGCAGATCCCCCGAGGCCCGAATGGTCATGTCAATCAGCGCATGGCGCGAGAGCTGATCCAGCATATGGTCAAAGAACCCGATGCCGGTCCGGTTGTCATAGACACCGGTGCCATCAAGATCGATGGTAACCGAAATATCTGTTTCGGCAGTTTTGCGGGTAACAGTAGCAGTGCGCATGGTGGCCTCCGTTTTGCGCCGCTTATAACCAACCCTGTCGACAGTTGGAAGAGGCAACAAATAGACGCATATAGCGTGTTGGTGAAAGGCTGATACAGCGCTTCCCGCCAAGTCTACGCCCTAAGCCCCCTTCAACAACGCCGCCGCCTTAGCCGGATCAATCGCCCCGTCATAAAGCGCCCGCCCCGAGATTGCTCCGTTGAGCGGTGCGCCGCAATCGCGTAGCGCACGCAGGTCATCCATTGAACTGACCCCGCCCGAGGCGATCACCGGAATGCTGACAGCGTTGGCAAGGGCGGCGGTGGCGGCCACGTTGGGGCCTTGCATGGCACCGTCGCGGTCGATGTCGGTATAGATAATGGCCGAAACACCGGCATCCTCGAACTGTTTGGCAAGGTCAAGCGCGGTGACGTCCGAAGTCTCGGCCCAGCCTTCCACCGCGACCATACCGCCGCGCGCATCTATGCCCACGGCCACATGGCCGGGGAACAGGCGGGCGGCCTCTTTGACCAGCGCCGGGTTGCGCAGCGCCACGGTGCCAAGGATCACCCGCTGCAAGCCGCGTTCCAGCCAGCGCTCGATGGTGGCGATATCGCGGATACCGCCGCCAAGCTGCGCGGGGATGGCGCATGCCTTAAGGATGGCCTCGACGGGGGCGGCGTTCACCGGCGCACCGGAAAAGGCACCGTTCAGGTCGACCAGATGCAGCCATTCGCAACCCGCATCCTGAAACGCCAACGCCTGCGCGGCGGGGTTGTCGGAAAACACCGTCGCTCGGTCCATCTCTCCTTTGACAAGGCGCACACAGGCACCGTCTTTCAGGTCGATTGCGGGATAAAGGATCATCGGGGTGCCTCCGGTAGCTTGGAGGCGTTGTAGCAAATCTTGGCCCGGGTGCAAGCTGCCATTACGTCACCATTGACTGAAACCCTTATAACGCTATCCTTTTGGGACCAACAGGAGAGTGAAAATGAAAAGAGTTCTAGCAGCAGCGCTGATTGCGCTCCCCCTTGCCGCGCAGGCCGGTGACCCGAGCGGGCTATGGCAAACGGCGGTGAATGATGAAGGCAAATATCTGCATGTGCAGATCGGGGCGTGCGCCGGTGATGCGTCGCAAATCTGTGGCACGATTGTGCAGGGGTTTGGCGGTGCGTCGCAGGATAACAACGGCAAGGCGATTATCTGGGGCATGCAGGCCAGCGGAGAAAACTATTGGCGCCGCGGCACTATCTGGGCACCGGATGATGACAAGACCTATAATTCCAATATGACGCTGAACGGCAATTCCTTACAGGTCGAAGGCTGCGTTCTGGTGTTTTGCCGGGGCCAGACCTGGACGCGGGTTAACTAACGCAGGTCGGAGGCGGCGCGTCTGCTGTTGCGCGCGTGGTTTCGACCCACCCGCGCCGCCATGCATCGTATTCGGGTGTGGCACGGTTGCTGCGCCTGGTGGTGACGTTTGTTCTTAATATCCTCTCCGCCCGTCCAAAGGGTTCAGGGCGGCGCGGGCGCTGGGTTGCCATGCGCGCGACAGCAGACGCGCCGCGATGGTGCCGCGGCGCATTTTGCCTCTGGCAAAATGCAGAAACGGTGCATTTATTTGCGTCTTGCGGGATTAAAACCGGTGGTGGGGGTGTGGTTTAGGTATGACCGCAGTGAATTGCGGTTTTTGAAACCAAAGGAGCCGTTGATGTTTAAACCCGTTTTTCTGATCACAACCCTGAGCGCCGGCATCGCATTTGCCGGTGCACACATGCCCCTGGCCATTCACACGATGGATACCGCTTCCGGCGCTATTCTTACCGATGATGCGGGTATGACCCTTTATACCTTCGATAATGACACCAATGGCGTTTCCAACTGCGCTGGCGGTTGCGCCGAAAAATGGCCCCCGTTGGTGGCAGCGGACGGAGCCGCGGGAACCAATGATTATTCGGTGATCACCCGCGCTGACGGCGCGCACCAGTGGGCCTATCGGGGGATGCCGCTCTATACATGGTTTCAGGATCACGCGGTTGGTGATATGACCGGAGACGGCGTTAAAGGTGTCTGGCACGTTGCCAGGCCCTAGATCAATCACGGGTGGCCCTATCCGGCCGCCCCTTTATCCGAGGTTCCATGCCCGATTTCAAAGACCAGTTGCAGGAATGCCTGCCCGATCTCTGGCGCTATGCTTTCGCACTGACACGCGACCGGCATCGGGCCGATGATCTGGTGCAGGATTGCGCCGAACGCGCCTTGCTGAAACGCCACCTGTGGCAGCGGCAGGGGGCGCTGAAACCCTGGCTGATGAAGATGCTGCTGAACCTTTTTCGCAACCAGCTGCGCGGACAGGCGCGGCGCCCGCACCTGGTGGCCATTGACGATATGAACTCCAACCCCGCAAGCCCCGACAATACCGAGCAAAAGCTGGCCCTGGCGCAGACCGCCAGCGCCATACAAAAGCTGCCCGATGACCAGCGCGAGGCGCTGTTGCTGGTGGTGCTGGGCGGGGTCAGCTATAAACAGGCGGCCGAGTCGCTGGACGTGCCGATGGGTACGCTGATGTCGCGGCTGGGCCGTGCGCGTGCCCGCTTGCGCGAACTGATGGCGGATAAACCGATGAACAATGCCAAGAGGGCCCCATGACTACCCCGACCGTGACAACCGAAATGCTGCACGCCTTTGTTGACGGGCATTTGTCCGATGCCGACCGGGCGCGGGTAGAGGCCCACCTCGCCACACATCCCGAACAAGCCGCCGAGGTGGCCGACTGGATTGCCCAGAACGACGCCCTGCGCAGCCTGTTTCCCGCCCCCGATCAGGCCATCCCGCTGCCTGAAATCCCTGAAGCAGCCAATAATCCACGCGCGCCGTGGCGGATGGTTGCCGCCTCGGTGGCCATGCTTGGCATCGGGGTGGCGCTGGGCTGGGCCGGGCGCGGGCAGGTGCCTGTTGACCCTGCGCCGCTCGATGTGGCGGGGCTGGTACAAGAAGCCATGGTTGCCCATGCGGTCTATTCGGCCGACCCGCACCGCCCTGTCGAAGTGGCCGCCTCGGAGGAGGCCCTGCTGATCCGCTGGCTGTCCAACCGGGTTGGCGAGCAACTCTCGGCACCGGATCTGCGCGCCAACGGGTTCGATCTGGTCGGAGGCCGCCTGCTGGCGGTCGCCGAAGGGCCGGCAGCGCAATTTATGTACCAGAACGCCGACGGGGTGCGCATTACCCTGTTCGCGGTGCGATCGGACAATAGCATGATGGCCGAGTTCCAGTTTCGACAGAACGGCAGCACCAACAGCTTTTACTGGCAGGACGACCACCTGCGCTATGCCATCATTGGCGATCTACCCCGCAACGATCTGGCCGAAATCGCAACGCGGGTTTACAACACCCTGATCTAATCATCTGGAACTGTAATTTGTATCATTGTCTGGACTGAGTTTCAGGAGGTGATGCGATGGCTGGACGCGTAGCGGATATGGTGGTGCTTAGCGGTGATGAGCGGCGTTTTTTGGAAGGTCAGGTTCGGCGGCACAAGGCGCCTCGGTCCTTGTCCGACCGCTGCCGGATGATTTTGCTGTGTGCTGAGGGGCTGCCGGGCAAGGAGGTTGCGGTGCGGCTTGGCGTGCATGAGCACACAGTCGGCAAGTGGCGCAGGCGTTTTGTCCGGGACCGGATCGAAGGTCTCACCGACGAATACCGCCCCGGGCGCCCGCGCACGGTGTCGGATGCCCAGATGGCCGAGGTCATCGAGCGCACGCTGAACACGATGCCCAAGGATGCGACCCATTGGTCGATCCGCTCGATGGCCGCCGCGACCGGCCTGTCTCACACGACAATCCGGCGGATTTGGAATGCGTTCGGGCTGCAGCCACACCGCAGCGAGACTTTCAAGCTCTCGACCGATCCGCTGTTCGTGGACAAGGTGCAGGACATCGCAGGGCTATATCTGTCGCCGCCGAACCGGGCTATCGTACTGTGCGTAGACGAAAAATCGCAAATCCGGGCTCTGGATCGGGAACAGCCGGTGCTGCCGATGGCGCCGGGTGTCGCCGAGCGGCGCACCCACACCTGTATCCGCCACGGCACCACCTCGCTCTTTGCGGCGCTGGACATTGCCACCGGCGCCGTGATCGGGAAGTGCTACAAGCGCCATCGCGCGACAGAGTTTCTAGACGTCCTCAAACGGATCGACCGGCAGATGCCCAAGGGGCCGGACGTGCATATCATTACGGACAATTACGCCACCCACAAGACGCCAAAGGTCAAGGCCTGGCTGGCGCGAAGGCCGCATTGGCATGTCCACTTTACGCCGACCTCCGCAAGCTGGATTAACCAGGGTCAGGACCCATTAATCTCACGCTCACAGTCAGGCGGATTTGTTTCCTGAACAGGCGCAGGACCGCAGGAATAGAGGTTCTATTTCAAGGCCCTGCAACGCATTCAGGGGGCAAATCCGCCTGACCCGAAGGG
>JALXER010000161.1 GCA_027069385.1 Paracoccaceae bacterium | reverse complement strand
TTTCGGCCACACACAGGAAAAGCTGGCAACCGCGTTGGGCAAATCCCGCAGCCATATCGCCAACCTTTTGCGCCTGCTGACCCTGCCCAACGAAGTCATTACCTATCTGCGCGAAGGCAAGCTGACCGCCGGTCACGCCCGTGCGCTGGTTCCGGTCGAAGACCCGATCGCCATGGCGCGCGAAATCATCGGCAAAAACCTAAGCGTGCGGCAGGCCGAGATTCTGGCCAAATCGCCCAAAGCTCCACCGGTCAAAAAACGTCGCCTGACCCCGCAAAAAGATGCCGATACCCGCGCCATAGAGGAAGACCTGACCGCGCAACTGCGCCTCAAGGTCAATATCGACCATCATCACGCCACCGGTAAGGGCGAATTGCGGATTTCCTATACCACGTTGGAAGAACTGGACGGCCTGTGCCGGTTGCTATCGAACTAGGGTCAGGACCCATTAATCCGACGCCACCGGCGTCAAATCCGCAATAACTCACCGGTTTGGGTCGCGCCGGACAGGGTGGCCCCCTTTCCAAGCGGCCCACGCCGCTGGGATGAAGCGGATTTGGCGTCCTTCGGATTTGGCGGATTTTCCGCCTGACGGCTTCGCAATCCCTTGAAATAGCCCACTATTCCTGCGGGCTTGCTCATGGTCAGGCGAAAAATCTGCCAAACCGGTGGTGCCGGATCAATGGGTCCTGACCCTAAGCCAGTTCCCGCAGAATGGCATTCAACAGCGGTGCCCCTTTGCGGGTGGTTGCAAGCCGGTCCTTCTTCAGGGTCAGCAGGCCCATTTCCTGTAAATCCTCTACCCGTTCAGCGTTCAAATTCTGTCCGGCCAGACGGGTGTAACGTGCAACCGACATGCCCTCTGACAGGCGCATCGACATCAGCAGATATTCCAGTGCCTGGTCCGCGGGATCCAGCGGATCCAGCGTAGTTCGCCCATGCCCGTTTGATGAAACCCTGTCCAGCCATAAGGCCGGGTCCGGCTTGGTCTGGCTTGCCATGCGCCTGCCGTTCAGAGTCAGCCGACCATGCGCCCCCGGCCCGATACCGGCATAATCGCCATAGCGCCAGTAAATAAGGTTATGGCGGCTTTGCGCATCGACTGCCGCGTGGTTCGACACTTCATATCGGGGCATTCCGCCGGCCTCGCACAGGTCTTGCGTGGCAAAATACATGTCCGAAGCAAGGTCGTCATCGGGCAGATTGCGCAGCCTTCCACGCTGATATAACGCACCGAAGCGGGTGCCGGATTCAATGGTAAGCTGATACAGCGACAGATGGTCAACCGACATATCCAGCGCCGTTTTCAGCTCGGCCTGCCAGTCCGTCAGGCTTTGCCCCTGTCGCGCATAGATCAGGTCAAAGCTTACCCGGGAAAAACTATTCTTAGCAATATCAAAGGCTTGTATCGCCTCAGCCACGGTATGGGTTCGCCCCAGCGCCTTCAAGTTCGCATCGTTCAGCGCCTGCACACCCATCGACAACCGGTTTACCCCGCCCTGTGCATACCCTCGAAACCGCTCTGCCTCGACCGAGGTCGGGTTGGCCTCCAGCGAGATTTCGGCCTTTGGCATGATCCCCCACAGATGGTCGATTTCCTCGATCAGCGCTGCCACGGTAGAGGGTGCCATCAGGCTTGGCGTGCCGCCACCAAAAAACACCGTATCAACGCGGCGCGGTCCGGTCAGCCGATAGGTATTGCGCAGCTCTGCCAGCAATGCATCCCGCCATGCCGATTGATCCACGTTGGCCTGAACATGGCTGTTAAAGTCGCAATAAGGGCATTTGGATTTGCAAAAGGGCCAGTGGATATAAACCCCGAATCCGCCATGCTGCCAATCATCCGGCAAAGGCGGTGACCTCTATCTCGATCAGCATTTCAGGCTTGATCAGCCCGGCAATTATCATCGTGGCCGCGGGCCGGATATCCCCCAGAAACCGTTCCAGAACCGGCCCGAGCTGCTCTACCAGATCAGCCCGCACCACTGTGTACTGCACCCGCGCGATATCGCCCATCTCGAACCCCGCTTCGGTCAACACCTTTTCGATGGTCTGAAAACAGTTCACCGCCTGGTCACCGACGGATTCAGGCAGGGCCATCGCGGTATAATCATACCCCGTAACCCCCGAGACAAAGCACCAGTCCCCTTGCACCACCGCACGCGAATAACCCATGGATTTCTCAAAGGGTGATCCGGTGCTGATTAGCTTACGCATTGATTTCATGATGAAAAACACCCCTTTACCAGCTTGTCAAACGCGTCGGCGCGATGGCTGATCTTGTTCTTTTCCCACCGGTCCATTTCACCAAAGGTAATATCATACCCCTCTGGCTTGAAGATCGGGTCATAGCCATGACCCTGCTCTCCGGCCATGGGCCAGACGATCTCGCCTTCTATCTTGCCCTCGAACACCTCGTCATGCCCGTCGGGCCATGCCAGCACCAGTGTGCAGCGAAAACGGGCGGTTCGGGGGAAGGGGGCGTTTGCCTCTTCCAGCTTTTGCCAGCTTTTGGTCATCGCCATCACAAAATCGCGCCCATCGGGCGTTTCGGCCCAGTCGGCGGTATAGACCCCGGGCGCGCCGCCCAACCCGTCGATTTCGATACCGCTGTCATCGGCCAGCGCGGGCATATTGCTTTTGCGCGCGGCATAATGCGCCTTGATGCGGGCATTTCCGACGAAATTATCCTCGGTTTCCTCGGGTTCATCATAGCCAAGCTGCCCCGCCGATACCGTGTCGATCCCGAAGGGTTCCATCAGACGGGCGATCTCTTCCAGCTTGCCCTGATTATGCGTCGCCACCACCAGTTTCGGTTCGGTAAACTTACGCATCTACCGCCCCTTTTTGCGCCTCGATCAGCTCGCCCACGCCTTTTTCAGCCAGATCCATCAGCGTGTTGAATTCCTCCCGGCTAAAGGTCGCGCCCTCGGCCGAGCCCTGAATTTCGACCAGCCCCTTGCGGCCGGTCATCACGAAATTCGCATCGGTGCCCGCGTCTGAATCCTCCAGATAGTCCAGATCCAGCACCGGCATTCCGCCATAAATCCCGCAAGAAACCGCGGCGATATGATCGGTCAGCGGGTCGGTTTTGATCTCGCCCGATTTCAACAGCTTGTTTACCGCCAGACGCAGCGCTACCCAGCCGCCGGTGATTGATGCGCAGCGCGTGCCGCCATCGGCCTGAATCACGTCGCAATCCACGGTGATTTGCCGCTCTCCCAGTGCCACACGGTCCACGCCGGCGCGCAGCGATCTGCCGATAAGGCGTTGAATTTCCTGCGTTCTTCCTGATTGCTTGCCCGCCGTTGCCTCGCGCCGCATCCGCGAGCCGGTCGAGCGGGGCAACATGCCGTATTCGGCTGTTACCCAGCCCAGCCCGGTATTGCGCAACCATGGCGGCACGCGCGGTTCCAACGAGGCGGTGCATAGCACATGCGTATCGCCGCATTTGATCAGGCATGATCCCTCGGCGTGTTTGGTGACGCCGGTTTCAATCGCGATATCACGCATTTGGTCGTTGCTTCTGCCGGAAGGGCGCATGGTTCTCTCCACTTTCAAAGGTTTGCAACCTCATAACGCGGCGCGGGGCACACGTCCAGCTTATCCATTGACCCAACCGCGCCAAAAGCCTAAATTCCAGCACCCGTTGCAGGTGAACACCATGATTCCGACCACACCATTATCCGAACTGAACGCCCGCTCCCGCGAGGTTTTCCGCCTTGTGGTCGAAAGCTATCTGGACTCGGGCGAGCCGATCGGCTCCCGCACCCTTAGCCGGCGCCTATCGGAGCAGGTTTCGGCGGCGACCATTCGCAACACCATGCAGGATCTGGAACATTTCGGCCTGCTCAACGCGCCCCACACATCGGCGGGCCGGATGCCGACCGAACTGGGCTTGCGGCTGTTTGTTGACGGGCTGCTGGAAATCGGGGATATCAGCGCCGAAGAGCGCAGTAAGATCGAGGAATCGGTCGAACCCAATGTCGAAATCCAAACGGCGCTGGACCGGGCCGGTTCGATGCTGTCGGGCCTGACCCATGGCGCATCGCTGGTTTTGGCCCCCAAAAGCGAATCTCCGATCAAGCATCTGGAATTTGTGGCGCTGGCCGCAGACCGGGCCATCGTGGTGCTGGTTACTGCCGACGGGCAGGTTGAAAACCGGTTTTTCACCCCGCCGCCCGGGATGACTCCGTCGGCCATGCGCGAGGCAGCCAATTTTTTGAATGCGGTGCTGGAAGGGCACACGGTTTCCGAGATCAGAACCATTGTCGCGCGCGAGGTGGCCAACAGCCGCGCCGAACTGGACCAGTTATCGCAAAAGCTGATCGAGCAGGGCGTTGCGATCTGGGTTGACGGTGTCGATGGCGGCAAGGACCGGCTGATCGTGCGCGGGCGCTCCAATCTGCTGGATGCCGACGCGGACGCCGCCGAACTGGAACGCATTCGCCAACTGTTTGACGACCTTGAACGCAAGCGCGATCTGGAACAATTGCTCGACCTGACCGAAGCAGGCGAGGGGGTGCGGGTTTTTATTGGCTCCGAGAACAAACTTTTTTCACTTTCGGGTTCCTCTTTGGTTGTTTCTCCCTATATGAACGCTGAGCGTAAAATAGTTGGTGCGGTCGGCGTGATCGGACCAACGCATTTGAATTACGCGCGGATTGTCCCGATTGTGGACTATACCGCGCAGTTGATGGGGCGGCTGATGACGCGCCGCACACGATGAGGAAGAAAAGATGAGCGACGAAAAACAGTTTTTGGACGATCCCGAGGAACTCGACGCAATGGCCGAGGAGCAAGAGATGGAAGAAGAACTGGCGGTGCCCAGCATCGAGGATCTGGAAGCCGAGAATGCCAAGCTGAAAGACCGGTTGATGCGGTCTTTTGCCGACTCTGAAAACCTGCGCAAACGCGCCGAACGCGACCGCCGCGAGGCCGAGGCCTATGGCGGCACCAAACTGGCGCGCGATTTGCTGTCGGTGCATGACAATCTGGATCGGGCATTGGAAAATATCGACGAGGATCTGCGCGAAAAACACAGCGCCCTGACCGAGGGGCTGGAACTGACCCGGCGCGAATTGCTGAACGTGTTCGAAAAGCACAAGATTGTCAAAATTGATCCGGCTCTGGGGGACAGGTTTGACCCAAAACTGCATCAGGCCATGTTCGAGGCACCGGTGCCCGATACCAAGAAAGGGTCTATCATTCAGGTTATGGCCCCCGGCTTTACCATTGCCGACCGGCTGATCCGCGCCGCGCAGGTGGGCGTTTCTTCCAACACGGACCCTGTCAAAGACGCGGATTCGTGATCACGTTTTACCGGCAAAACTATTGCTGGACAGGTCGCCACCCTTCGCGTTAGCGTTCGCAGTCCGGGCTGTCCGGGCATAGCGAAACGTTAACCTGTGGGGGCCGACATGGTTTCATTGGCAAAACGCGGCTGGGTGCCGGAAAAATGCGAAAATCTGGTGCAGGAACTGGCCAAACAGGCCGGTTCGGGCGATGTTGCGGCACGGTTAGAGGCCTTGGCCCTTCAAAACCGCCAAATTCACGAGCGCGACTGCTTTAACCTGAATCCGGCCACCAATGTAATGAACCCGCGCGCCGAGGCGCTGCTTTCGGCGGGTCTGGGTGCGCGGCCCTCGCTTGGCTATCCCGGTGACAAGTATGAAACCGGTCTGGAGGCCATTCAGGAAATCGAGGTTATCGCTGCCGAGCTTTGCGCGCAGGTTTTCAACGCCAAATACGCCGAGGTCCGCGTGCCATCCGGTGCGATTGCCAACCTTTACGGCTTTATGGCGACCTGTAAACCCGGTGATACGATCATTGCACCGCCCGCCAGTATTGGCGGCCATGTTACCCATCACGGGGCGGGTTGTGCGGGGCTTTATGGGCTGGTTACCCATGACGCTCCGGTCGATGCGGATGGCTATACCCTTGATATTGCAGGGCTTGCCAAGCTGGCGCGGCAAATTTGCCCCAAGCTGATCACCGTAGGCGGCAGCCTGAACCTGTTTGCGCATGACGTTGCGGCGGTGCGCGAAATCGCCGATTCGATCGGGGCCAAGGTGCTGTTTGATGCAGCGCACCAATGCGGGATTATCGCTGGCGGCGTTTGGGAAAACCCGCTGGATCACGGTGCGCACCTGATGACCATGAGCACCTATAAATCCCTTGGCGGCCCGCCGGGGGGCTTGATTGTGACCAACGATGCCGAAATTGCCAAGACGCTGGATGCCATCGCCTTTCCCGGCATGACCGCCAATTTCGATGCGGGAAAAACCGCGGCGCTGGCGATGACCATGCTGGATTGGGTGCATCATGGCGCAGCCTATGCCCGCGCCATGGTCGAGGTGGCGCAAGCAATGGCGAACACGCTGGATTCGCTGGGTATTCCGGTTTTTGCCGCGCCTCGCGGTTTTACCGAATCCCACCAGTTCGCGGTGATGGCAGCACCGTTTGGCGGCGGGCAGACCGCCTCGGCAGCTTTGCGCAAGGCCGGATTTCTGACCTGTGGCATCGGCCTGCCAACCGAACCGGTGGTGGGCGATCTGAACGGCCTGCGCATCGGCACGCCCGAACTGGTGCGTTGGGGGGTCGAGGTCGATGACGCAAAAACTCTGGCTGGACTACTGGCCAAAGCGCTGCGCAGCGACAATCCCGCCGGTCTGGCCGCCGAAGTCAAGACCCTGCGCCACCGGTTTGATACGCTGCACTATATTTCCCGTTAATGCTGACTTTGATAGTTCAAGACTGCGACTGGTTGACAGTTGGTCAAGAAGTACATGTTTGGCGGGCAATTAGGCGCTGCTTAGTAGCACCGCTGGGTGATTAGTCTATATGGTGATACTCAATTTGTAGGTAATAGAGGGTTCTGCTACCACTACATATATGGGCAGGCTTGACTCCAATGGGGATTCGAGTCAGGAGTACTAAAGGCCCGCTGTCAAAGCCGATTCTGTGAAGCTATATGCTTCGGAAAGGAGGTGATCAGTATGGCAAAGTGCAAAACTGTAAAAAGAACAGTGCGCATTGGCAAAAAACCGGGACCTAAAACCGTTCCGGTAAAGCCACACCGTCGATCCAAGCCTAAAAAAGGCTGTTAGTCTACCACGACTTATGAAACGACGGCGGGCCTACCTTCTTGAATCATTTTTCCTGTATTCTTGCAACACAAAACGCTTCCATTTAACCAATAAACCGCCTATATGACCCTTGTCGTCGTGGGAATCCCCCGTGGCGACCCTTTTTGTTGTGACCCTGCTAGACGACATCTTGGCAGCGGCCAACGGCAAAAACGGCTTTTAACCCATATAGATAAGGAAATCCCGATGTCGATTACGCCTGAAGAAAAAGCCAAGTTGATCAAGGAATATGCGATTAAAGAGGGTGACACCGGTTCCCCCGATGTACAGATCGCGATTCTGACCAGCCGGATCAAAACCCTGACCGAGCATTTCAAATCCCACAAAAAAGATAACCATTCCCGTCGTGGCTTGCTCAAAATGGTCGCGTTGCGCCGCAAATTGCTGGACTATGTGAAATCCAAAGACGAAGAGCGGTACAAATCGTTGCTCAGCCGTCTCGGCATTCGCCGCTAAACGATATAACGCGCTCCGACAGGGGCGCGTTTTGCTTTGTGTTGCATCCCTCCCGACCCCGGGCGGTGCGGCTTTGAACGAAACGGGGGTCATTTGCGGGCTTGCCAGGGGGCAAGAACCCGTTTGAAAAGGAAAAACATGTTTAAAACTGTAACGAAATCCATCGAGTGGGGCCATGACACCCTGACGCTCGAAACCGGCAAGATCGCCCGTCAGGCTGATGCGGCTGTGGTTGCCACCTACGGCGAAACCAGCGTTCTGGCCGCCGTTGTATTTGAAAAGAAACCCAAAGTTGGCTTTGATTTCTTTCCGCTGACCGTTCATTACCAGGAAAAATACTATGCAGCCGGTAAAATCCCCGGCGGTTTCTTTAAGCGCGAGGCGCGTCCGACCGAAAAAGAGACTCTGACCAGCCGCCTGATTGACCGCCCGATCCGCCCGCTATTCGTGCCCGGTTTCAAACACGAAACCCAGGTGATCTGTACGGTTCTGTCGCACGATCTGGAAAATGACCCCGATGTGGTGGCCATGATTGCCGCGTCTGCTGCGCTTACGCTATCCGGTGCGCCGTTCCGTGGCCCTATTGGCTGCGCGCGCGTCGGGTTTACCGACGGTTCTTATGTTCTGAACCCGAGCGTGGACGACATGCAGGACCTGCGCAACAACCCCGAACAGCGTCTTGACCTGATCGTTGCCGGTACCAAAGACGCGGTGATGATGGTCGAATCCGAGGTGTACGAGCTTTCCGAGGCCGAAATTCTGGGCGCGGTCGAATTTGGCCACGCGCAAATGCAGCCGGTGATCGACATGATCAACGATTTGGCCGGTGAAGCCGGAGAAGAAGCGTTTGATTTTCAGGCTCCGGATTATTCCGAACTGTATGCCAAGGTCGAATCGGCTGGCGAGGCCGCCATGCGCGCCGCCTTTGCCAATACCGACAAGCAGGAACGCACCGCCGCGATCAAGGCCGCCCGCGCCGAGATCACCGAGAGCCTGTCCGAGGAAGATCAGGAAGACGCCAATCTTGACAGCTGCTTCAAGAAACTTGAAAGTGCGGTTGTGCGCGGTGACGTGATCAAAACCGGTAAACGCATTGACGGTCGTGACCTGACCACCGTTCGCCCGATCGTTTCCGAAGTGGGCATTCTGCCCCGCACCCACGGTTCGGCGCTGTTTACGCGCGGTGAAACGCAGGGGCTTGTGGTAACTACGCTGGGCACCGGCGATGACGAACAGATCATCGACGCGCTGCACGGCACCAGCCGCTCGAATTTCTATCTGCATTACAACTTCCCCCCCTATTCGGTGGGTGAGGCTGGCCGCATGTTCGGCCCGGGCCGTCGTGAAATCGGCCATGGTAAACTGGCATGGCGTGCGCTTCAGGCGGTTCTGCCTGCCGCGACCGATTTCCCCTATACCGTTCGCGTGGTGTCGGAAATCACCGAATCCAACGGCTCGTCGTCGATGGCGTCGGTTTGTGGCGGTTCGCTGTCGATGATGGATGCGGGCGTACCGCTGAAAAGCCCGGTTGCCGGTGTGGCGATGGGCCTGATCCTTGAGGGCGAAGAATTTGCCGTTCTGACCGATATCCTGGGTGACGAAGACCACCTTGGCGATATGGATTTCAAGGTTGCCGGTACTGAAAACGGTATTACCACCATGCAGATGGACATCAAGGTCGCGGGCATCACGCCTGAAATCATGAAGGTTGCGCTGGATCAGGCCAAGGCCGGCCGGATGCACATTCTGGGCGAGATGGCCAACGCGCTGACCTCGGCCGGTGATTTCTCGGTCCATGCACCGCGTATCGAAACCATGCAGGTACCTGCCGACAAAATCCGCGAGGTTATCGGTTCGGGTGGCAAGGTCATTCGTGAAATCGTCGAGGTTTCGGGTGCCAAGGTCGATATCAATGATGACGGCATCATCAAGATTGCCTCGCCCAATGGCGAAAGCATCGACAAGGCCCGCGCCATGATCCACGCGATTGTGGCCGAGCCGGAAGAAGGCGTGATTTACACCGGTAAAGTTGTGAAACTGATGGATTTCGGCGCGTTCGTGAACTTCTTTGGCAAACGCGACGGGCTGGTGCATGTCAGCCAGATCGCAGCCGAACGTATCGGCCATCCCAAGGATGTGCTGAAAGAAGGTCAGGAAGTTAAGGTGAAACTGATGGGCTTTGACGATCGCGGCAAGGTTCGCCTTTCCATGAAAGTTGTCGATCAGGCCACCGGCGAAGAGATCAAACCCGAAGCCTGATCCCGCCCGTAACAAACCAAAGCCCCCGCCACGTGCGGGGGCTTTTTTGTTAATACACTGCCCTACACCCCGTAGGGTGGGTGCTCGCACCCACCAAAAGCAAAGGGCAGGAGAATACCCCGCCCTTATCACTATTCTTTACCGCCACCCGGAGGATTGTTTCTAATAAGGGCATGTAGGGTGGGTGCTCGCACCCACCGCAATAGATACTTACGAAAGCGCCTCGTCACACCGTCCGCAAACCCCTTCATGCGCATGTGTTCCCACATCCGGCAGGATCTTCCAGCAGCGCAGGCATTTTTCGCCCTCGGCCTTTTCAAACTCGACCCCGACCCCTTCGACCTCGGGCATGCGAAAGGCGCGGTCGGGGATGGGGTCGTTGCTTAGGCGCAGGGCCGAGACGATGCAGACATCGGCAAAATCGACCGATTTCGCAGCGGCCAGCATGGCTTCGTCGCGGATATGCACCGTGGGTGCGGCCTCCAGCGATGCGCCGATCACCTTGGCGGTGCGCTCTACCTCGATCGCACCCGTCACAACGCGGCGGACCTTGCGGATCAGTTCCCAGCGCTGCGCCAGCGCTGCGTCGCGCCAGTCCGGCGTTTCGGGGAAGTCCTGCATATGCACCGAGCTTTCGGCCCCCGGAAAGCGCTCCAGCCAGACATCTTCCATGGTAAACACCAGCATCGGCGCAAGCCATGTGGTCAGGCGGTGAAAAATCAGGTCCAGCACCGTGCGGGCCGAGCGCCGCGCCAGACTGTCGCCGTCGCAATACAGCACATCCTTGCGGATATCGAAGTAAAGGCTCGAAAGATCCGAGGTGCAGAACTGGAACAGTTTCTGGAACACACCTTGGAAATCATGGTTGGCATAGCCTTCCCGCACCACGGTATCCAGTTCCGCAAGGCGGTGCAGTACAAAGCGTTCAAGCTCGGGCATATCGGCGGCCTCGACCCGTTCCGCATCGGTAAACCCGTTCAGGTTGCCGAGCATAAAGCGCATGGTGTTGCGCAACCGGCGATAGCTGTCGGCCACGCCTTTCAGGATCTCGTCACCGATGCGCTGGTCATTGGTGTAATCCACTTGCGCCACCCAGAGCCGCAGAATATCGGCCCCGTATTGGCGGATCACCTGATCGGGCGCGATGGTGTTGCCGATGGATTTGGACATTTTCATGCCCTTGGCATCGAGCGTAAAGCCCGCCGTGACCACCTCGCGGTAAGGCGCTTTGCCCTTGGTGCCGACCGATTGCAGCAGGCTGGAATGGAACCAGCCGCGATGCTGGTCGGTGCCCTCAAGATAGACATCCGCCACGCCATCGGGCGAACCATCGGCGCGGTCGCGAATTACAAAAGCATGGGTGGAGCCGGAGTCAAACCACACATCCAGAATATCGGTGACCAACTCCCAGCCCTCGCCAGCGTGGTCGCCAAGGAAGCGCTCGGCGGCACCGTCCTCGAACCACGCATCGGCGCCCTCGGCACGGAAAGCGGCTGCGATGCGGGCATTCACGGCCTCGTCGCGCAGGATTTCCACGTCGCCTTGCTCGGAGACCTTGATGAAGCACGAAAGCGGCACGCCCCAAGCGCGTTGGCGCGACAGCACCCAGTCGGGGCGGTTCTCGATCATCGAATACAGGCGGTTGCGGCCGGATTTCGGCGTCCATTTGACGTTGTCAATCTCGGCAAGGGCGCGCTGGCGGATGGTCTTGCCGTGCTCGTCCATGCCGTCATTCAATTCCTTGTCAATCGCCACAAACCATTGCGGCGTATTGCGGAAAATGATCGGGGCTTTGGAGCGCCAGGAGTGCGGGTAGCTGTGCTTGACCCGCCCCCGCGCGATCAGCGCGCCCGCCTCGACCAGCTTGGAAATAACCGCCTGGTTCGCCTTGCCTTCCTTGCCCTTGCGGTTGAAAACCTCGAGGCCCGCAAAGAACGGCACAAAGGATTCGAACGCCGAGTCCTCGTTGACATTATGCGTCATCCGCTGGGTCCAGCCGCGCTTTACAAAACACTCGTAGTCATCAGCCCCGTGGGAAGGCGCGGTATGCACAAAACCGGTGCCTGCGTCATCGGTCACATGGTCGCCGTTGATCATAGGGACTTCGTAATCCCAGAAACCTCTCGCTCCATCCATTTTAGCAAATGGATGGGTGCAAGAGGTTGCCGCAAGCTCATTTGCGGTCACACCATCAACACGAGTCCATTTTGTAACACGTGATTTGTCGAGGGCATCCTCTGCTAACTTGTCTGCGAAGACGAAGAGGTCGCCCTCATTTGTCCAGCTTTCTTCTTGAGTTTCATCCACGCGGTAAAGGCCATAGGAAATCGTTGGATTAAAAGCTACAGCTTTGTTCGAAGGAATCGTCCAAGGCGTTGTCGTCCAAATAACAACGCTGGCATTTCGGAGCTTTGAAGGGAAAACAAATTCATCAGGTGTTTTGGGAACATCTGTTCCGCTTGGGCTTGATTGAACAAGCATCGGTCGCGAATGCAAGGGAAACTTCACCCAAATCGTATGACTCTGATGGTCGTGATACTCGATCTCGGCCTCGGCCAGCGCGGTTTTTTCTACCGGAGACCACATCACCGGCTTGGAGCCGCGATACAGGCTGCCATTCATCACGAACTTCATGAACTCCTCGGCAATCACCGCCTCGCTCTCGAAATTCATCGTCAGGTACGGGTCATCCCATTTGCCGTTTACGCCCAGCCGCTTGAACTCCTCGCGCTGGATGTCCACCCAGCCTTGCGCAAATTTGCGGCACTCGCCGCGCAGTTCGTTGATCGGCACATCATCTTTGTTCTTGCCTTTGCTGCGGTATTGCTCCTCAATCTTCCACTCAATCGGCAAGCCGTGACAATCCCAGCCCGGCACATAGCGGGCGTCAAAGCCCAGCATCTGGTGCGAGCGCACCACCATATCTTTCAGGATTTTGTTCAGCGCGTGGCCGATATGCAAATGCCCGTTGGCATAGGGCGGGCCGTCATGCAGGATATAGGGCTTGCGGCCTTGTTTAGCGCGCAGGGCCTCGTAAAGGTCCATATCGGCCCATTTCTTCAGCCATTCCGGCTCGCGCTTGGGCAGGCCGGCCCGCATCGGAAAATCGGTTTTGGGCAGGTTCAGGGTTTGTTTATAGTCGGGGGTCTGGGCGCACATGGGCTAGCTCCAAATATTCGGGATCAAAGACAGGGTCGGTGCGCAAAGCCATGCACCTTTTCCCGGCGGCTCTGTTCTCAGAGCGCCGGGCGGCTAATTCGGTTGATATACAGCGCGTCCATAAGGCGGGTTATAGGCGCATCAGGTGCCATCGTCCAGCGGTGTTTTGCCTGCTTCGTTGGCTTTAAGCAGCCGGTTGACCCATGCCATCAGCGCCGCGACCAGCCCCAGCACCAGGAATGAGGCAACCCGCAACAACCCGTCCAGCTCGGACATATCGACAAAGAACACTTTTAAAACCACCAGCGCCACCATGACCAGCGCCAAACGGCGCAGCCCGGGGGACTGGCGCACAAAGGCCAGTGCCAGCAGGGCAATGGCGGTGATGATCATCGCAACGGTATAGGTGTACAGTTCCGGTTTCAGAATGTTGTTGGCGGTCATGTGGTCGCCCTGCCAGAAATGCCGGATTTCCAGCGCGACAAACAGCGCGGCAAACAGGCTGGCGAAAACGACCAGCGCCATGCGCAGCCGGCGGCGCAAATGGTTCAGGCGCCAAGCCATCACGGCGAGCACCAGCGCGGGCAGCAGATAGGCCGCGCCCAGCCCGCCAAATACCACCCAGCCAAAGGCCTGCCAATCGCGCACCACGGCAGGGTTCATCACGGCAACAGCCGCCAGCATGCCGGTGGCAATCAATCCGTAAACTGCCGACAATGCAATGCGCAACAAAACCAGCCGCCCGCCCGCCTTTAGCCGGTACAACTGGTTGGCGGCCAATACCAGCCAGACCAGCCCGCCCAACGAAAGCAGCACATAGCCGCGCTCATCCCGGTGCATTGCGTCCATCCAGCGCGCCAGCATCAGGTTGGAGAATATGCCGGTAAAGGTCCAAACCGCCGATTCAAGCACCACGGGCACCGCGATGCGTTCGGCCCGACGGATAAACCATGCTGCCGAAAGCAGCGCAATCACGCCGACAAAGGCCAGCACCGGTTGCCATAACGGCGCATCAAAGCCCCATAACAGCCCCGGGTCGATGACCAGCCGGTAAGACAGCACCGCCACGCCAGCATGGATATAGTAATCCAGCAATCGCAGGTTAAAGCGTTTGCCAAGCCAAGCCGCCGCCAGCGCCATGACCGCCAGCGACAGGGTCAGGGCAATATCGCCCAGCACCACCACCAGCATAAAGCTGATCATCGACATAGAGGACAGCGCAAACAGTGCCGTGCGGGTGCGGTCGGGGGTATCGATGCGGGCAAAACGCTCGGTCAGCAGCACCATTGCGACGGCAATAACCGCCAGATACATCGCCCATGTTTCCGGCCCCAGCACTTGGGATGCGTTCCAGCGGATATCGATCAAAATCGCTACCCACGGCGCAAAACCGGCGGCCATCACGGCGTTGGCAACCCGCATCGGGCGCAGAAAATAGCTGCGCCACGCAAAGGCCAGACTGGTTGCCAGCGCACCGGCAAGCAGGAACATCACGATCGGCGAGGCGCTGTCGAGCTGCTCGCGCGCAGTATCGGCCAACCATTCCTGCATCACCGCGTGGCGGCCCATGGCCTCGGTGGTGATAATATACAGCGCGACCAAGGGCGGCACAAAGGCCAGATCGGCCAGCGCTGGCGCGTCTTTCATCCAGAAAACAGCCGCGAATACCAGCAGGCCCAGCACCATCAGCGCCAGCCAGAACAGGGCGGGGGAACCGGAATAGATCAGCCCGATATACAGGCTGGCCGTGATAAAGGCCCCCGCGGCCAGACGGGTCGGAAAGCCGGGATGGGCCTGGGAAATCGACTTGGTGAAATAGCTGGAAACCGGATCGCCCGAATGGCGCGGTGAAAGCGATAGCATCGGCAAGCCGGTGGCCAGAATGGCGGTGATAAAAGCAAACATCATGGCGTAAAAACCGGTATCGCGGTTTTGCAGCAACAGCCACGATGCGCCAAACGCGCCGATCAGCGCCAGCGCGCTTAGCCATGCCCAGCGTTTATAGGCATCGATCAGCAGGGCTATGGCGGCGATCAGCGCAAAATACAGGTGCAGCAATCCGGCATTGTCCGAGTTGCCCCCCACCAGAAACGGTGCCAGCAGCGCGCCAAAAACGCCCAGCGTTGCCAAAAGCGGCCCGTAAAACCAGCCGAGCAACACCGCCAGCGCGCCGGTCAAGGCCAGCCCGACAAAGGCGGTTTGCGGCCCGATCAACCCGTAAAGCATCCTGGCCGACAGCACCCCGGCAAAGATCGCCACCAGTCCGGCGCCGGCAAAAACCGAGGGCAGCAGGGCAAAACTGCCCGCCTCGTCACCCGATGACTTGCGGCGCACGAATTCGCCCGCACCAACCAGCAGCCCGCCAAACCCGATGGCCGACAGCACCCGCATAGTCGGGCTAAGCAGCCCGTGTTCGACGCCGTATTGCACCAGAAAGACACCGGCCAGCGCCAACGAAACGCCCGCCAGGATAAACACCCAGTTTTCCTGCGCCCATTTTACCAGCCGCGCGATCCGCTTGGGGCTGAAAACGAAGTTCCGAGGCGGGCGCTCTTTCCTGACCTTGGGAATCGACCCACCTGCAAAGGCTGAGACGTATTGTGGTTTGGGTTCCGGCGCTGGTTCCGGCACGGGTTCTGGCTCCGCTTCCGCCTCCGGCTCCGGTTCCGGCGCAGGCGGTTGTTCAATTTGGGGCTGGCGCTGCGGCTCGGGAATTTCCACAGCTCGAACGTCGAACCGGCTTTCCAATAATTCGAGACGCCGTTTCATGTTGCCCATGGCGATCAGCAGATAGATCGGCAACACCACGGAAACCAGCAGAAACAGGCCTCCTAAAATGATCAGTTCTGCCACGGGCGGTCTCCGGGTTTTTGAGCGTCGGGGCAGGCTAGCAAGAAAATGCAACCGGCGCAAACTAACCACGCGTAAGCCTGCGCCAATTTGGCCGTTTGCAATCGGGCGACGGGTGACTATCTGTGCAGGACTGAAAGGAAACCCCATGACCATGCCCCCCCGTTTTCCCGTTAGCGCCGCGCAGATTGATGCGGTCGTCGCCACGTTTTATGCTCGCATTCGCAAGCATCCGGTGCTTGGGCCGGTGTTTTTCGAAAGCATTCCGAATGAACGGGATATCTGGATCGGGCACGAGGCGAAAATTGCGCGGTTCTGGCGCAATGCGATCCTGTTCGAGCGGTCCTATGACGGCAATCCCCAGCAGGTCCACGCCAGCCGTCCGGCGGTCAAACCCGAACATTTCGAGCAATGGCTGGCCTTGTTTGACGAGGTTCTGACGCAGGAACTGCCGGCCGATCTGGCCGCGGGCTGGTCTGCGCTGGCACATCGTATCGGGGCCGGTTTGCGCATGGGCGTGACCCATGCAAGGCAGCGCGACGGCGCTGTTCCCCGCTTTGGTTAAGGTCTTATTTCGCCCGACAGTGCGGGGCCGGTATCCGGTTTATACATAATCGCCGAATCAGCACAGGAACATCATTGCGCATGGCTGGCCAAAATTGTAACAAATGAAAATCGACCCATTTACCGAGGCCCCCATGTCCAATAAATCCAAAGTCACCGATGAAGAGGCGCTGGCCTATCATCTGGAACCCACCCCCGGCAAACTGGAGGTCGTGGCAACGACCGCCATGACCACGCAGCGTGACCTGTCGCTGGCCTATTCGCCCGGCGTGGCAGTGCCGGTGCAGGCGATTGCCGACAATCCGGACTGCGCCTATGACTATACCACCAAGGGTAATATGGTGGCGGTTATTACCAATGGCTCGGCCATTCTGGGCATGGGCAATCTTGGCGCGTTGGCCAGTAAACCGGTGATGGAGGGCAAGGCGGTGCTGTTCAAACGTTTTGCCGATGTGAACGCGGTCGATATCGAGCTGGACAGTCAGGATGCCGACGAGATTATCAACGCGGTGCGCCTGATGGGGCCCAGCTTTGGCGGGATTAATCTGGAGGATATCAAAGCGCCTGAGTGTTTTATCATCGAACAGCGCCTGAAAGAAATCATGGATATTCCGGTTTTCCATGACGACCAGCACGGCACGGCGGTGATCTGTGCAGCCGGTATGATCAACGCGCTGCATATATCGGGCAAAAAGCTGGGGGATTGCCGCATCGTGCTGAACGGCGCGGGTGCAGCGGGGATTGCCTGTATCGAATTGCTGAAAACCATGGGGGCAAAGCACGATAACTGCATTGTTTGCGATACCAAGGGCGTGATCTATCAGGGTCGTACCGACGGTATGAACCAGTGGAAATCGGCCCACGCCGCCAATACCGACCTGCGCACGCTGGACGAGGTGATGAAAGGGACCGACGTATTTCTGGGTGTGTCCGCCAAGGGCGCAGTGACGCAAGCCATGGTCGAATCCATGGCCCCCGATCCGGTGATTTTTGCCATGGCCAACCCCGATCCCGAAATCACCCCCGAGGAAGTCCACGCCGTGCGCGCCGATGCCATCGTTGCGACGGGCCGGTCGGATTACCCCAATCAGGTCAACAATGTGCTGTGTTTCCCCTATCTGTTTCGCGGCGCGCTGGATATTCAGGCCCGCGCCATTAATGACGAGATGAAAATCGCCTGTGCCGAGGCCTTGGCCAAACTGGCGCGCGAGGACGTGCCCGACGAGGTCGCCATGGCCTATGGCCGCCGTCTGACCTTTGGCCGCGATTACATAATTCCGGCCCCATTTGATCCGCGCCTGATCCATATGATTCCGCCGGCGGTGGCCAAGGCGGGCATGGATACCGGTGTGTCGCGTCGCCCGATCATCGATATGGAATCCTATGAAACCGGCCTGCGCGGCCGGCTGGACCCGACGGCCTCTATCCTGCGCGCGCTTTATGCGCGGGCCAAGAGCGAACAGGCCCGGATCGTCTTTGCCGAGGGCGACGACGAGCGCGTGGTGCGCGCCGCCGTGTCCTATGCGCGTTCGGGGTTGGGCAAGGCGATTGTGGTGGGCCGCGAAAAGCAGGTTCAGGGCTTTCTGGATGATGCGGGCATGCCCGAAGCCATGGGCGAAATCGAGGTGGTCAACGCCGCGTGTATCGACAACCTGCAGGAACTGGCCGATATCCTGTATCAACGTTTGCAACGGCGCGGGTTTGACCAGCGCGATTGCTACCGGATCGCCAGCCGCGACCGGCATGTGTTTGCCTCGCTATTGCTGAAAACCGGCTATGCGGACGGGATGATCACCGGCGTTACGCGCAAATCCGCGCAGGTGCTGGCGCTGATCAACTATGTGTTCGATGCCGAACCGGGTGACGGGGCGGTGGGGATTACGGCGGTAATCAATCGTGGCCGCATGGTGCTGATCGCCGATACGCTGGTGCATGAATGGCCCGAGGCCGACGATCTGGCCGATATCGCCGAACGGGCCGCCGAGGTGGCGCGCAGTCTGGGGCTGGAACCCCGGGTGGCCTTTGCCAGTTTTTCCAACTTTGGCTATCCGGTGTCGGAACGCGCCGAAAAGATGAAACTGGCCGCCGATGTGCTGGACAAGCGCGGGGTGAATTTTGAGTATGACGGCGAAATGACCGTGGATGTGGCGCTGAATGCCGAAGTCATGAAAACCTATCCGTTCTGTCGCCTGACCGGTCCGGCGAATATTCTGGTGGTACCGGCGCGGCACTCGGCGTCGATTTCGGTTAAACTGATGCAGGAAATGGCGGGGGCAACGGTGATCGGGCCGATCCTGACCGGTATCGATAAACAGGTGAAACTTGGCTCTACCAGCAGCACGGTGAACGATATCCTGCACATGGCGGTGATGGCCGCCTGCAAAGTCGGCTGACGGAGCATCGCTGCGGCGCGGGGGTTGCCCCCCGCCTTAGCGAGCATCCCGTGCCGGGATGCGGGCACATGGGGTAAACAAAGGGGGAAAGATGACTGTCTTCAATCTGGGGTCGATCAATATCGATCTGGTCTATCGGGTCGCCCATTTCCCCGCCCCGGGCGAAACCATCGGCAGCAACGGGTTTTCGCGCGGGTTGGGTGGCAAAGGGGCCAACCAGTCGATCGCGGTGGCGCGCGCCGGCGGTGCTGTGCGCCATATCGGCATGATCCACCCTGACGAGCGCTGGGCGCTGGACGAAATGGCCCGCTATGGTGTGGATACCGGCGCGATTGCCATGGGCGAGGTGCCCAGCGGCCATGCGGTCATTTATGTGGATGATGCGGGTGAAAACACCATCGTGCTGTTTGCCGGAGCCAATCGGGCCATAGAACCGGCGCATCTTGACGCGGCACTGGCAGGGGCGAAGCCGGGCGACTGGCTGATCTTGCAAAACGAGACCAATCTGGGTGCCGACGCGGCACGACTGGCGCGGCGCAAGGGCATGAAGGTGGCCTATTCGGCCGCGCCGTTTGACGCCAAGCAAGCGCTGGAAATGCTGCCGCTGGTCGATCTGATCGCGGTAAACGCGGGCGAAGCGGCGCAACTGGCCCACGCGCTGGGCTGCGAGGTTGCCCAGATCGATGTGCCGCAACTGCTGGTCACCAAAGGGGCCGAGGGCGCAAGCTATCGCGCCGACGGCATCACCCATGACCATCCGGTATTCAGGGTTACGCCGGTTGATACCACCGGTGCGGGCGATACGTTTCTGGGCTATTTCATCGCAGCACTCGATGCCGGACTTGGCCCGCAACCGGCGCTGGAACGCGCCAGCGCTGCGGCCGCCATCCAGATCACCCGGGCGGGCGCGGCCAAGGCGATACCGGCACTGGCCGAGGTCAATGCGCTGTTAGCAGCAGATTAGGCAGATACAGCACGATCCCCGGAAAGGCGATCAGCCCCGCAATGGTCAGCGCATCGGCAATAAAGAACGGCGAGGCCCCTTTGAACACATCCTGCACCGATATATTCGAATGTACCCCTGCCACTACAAAACAGTTTAGCCCTATGGGCGGGGTTATCAGGCATAGCTCGGCCATTTTCACCACAATGATACCGAACCAGATAGCACAGCCCGCGCCGCTCATGCCAAAGGCGCTGTCGGCAGCCGTGACAAATTCGCCGCCATTCAGCGCGATTACCGCCGGATAGACCACCGGCAGGGTCAGCAGCAGCATGCCGATGGCATCCATGAACATGCCCAGCACCGCATAGGCCAGCAGAATATAGATCAGGGTAACCATGGGCGACTGGTCCAACCCGCCGATCCAGTCGGCAAACAGGGTGGGCAGGTCGGCAAAACCAAGGAAGCGCACATAGATCAGCACCCCCCAGATAATCGTGAAGATCATCACCGTCAGCTTGGCGGTTTCCAGCAGGGCTTCGCGCAGTTGCTTCCAGCGCATACCGCGATAAAAGGCCATCAGGAACACCACGAACGCGCCCAGCGCGCCGCCTTCGGTCGGGGTGCCCCATGCGTCGCCGCCAAACGGGTTATAGATGAAAAAGATGATAATCACGATGACGAACACAATCGGCAACGCACCCGGCAGCGATTCAAACCGCTGCCGCCAGCTAAAACCGCGCACCGGCGGGCCGAAATTCTTGAACATTAGCGCCAGCGTAATCACCAGCGCCCCATAGATCACCGCCGAAAACGCGCCCGGAATAAA
>JALXER010000160.1 GCA_027069385.1 Paracoccaceae bacterium | reverse complement strand
GATCACCAGATCACCCTCGTTCTCGCGATCCTCGTGATCCACCAGTATGAACATACGCCCGTTGCGCGCATCCTCGATTATATCCTCGATCGGGGCGATCCGGCCCGGCTCGGGTAAAGTGTTTTCCTGCGTCATGTTCCCCTCCGGAAAATTGCACGGCGTCGTGCGGGGCATATCCGAATTTGCCAGCAAAGACCAGAGCAAGCAGCCCGATCTTGAATCGCCCCTGATCCCGACCATATCACCTTCTTCTTTTCCTAAATACCCCGGGGGTGAATGGCGCTTGCGCCAGAGGGGGCTTGCCCCCTGCCGAGGCGAAGCCGAGGCCCGGCCCAACGGGAGGAGGCGTATTGCGCAAGCAATGCGCCGACGACGGGCGGGAGAGGCCCGAATTGCGAGGTAAGCGCCACAATCAGACCGGGCGCTCCCGCACTCCAGCCCGTGATTGCTTACGCAATCACAGGCTTCCGTTTGGGCCGGGCCGACCTGCGGTCGGTATGGGGGCGTTCCGCCCCCTCGCGACTTGGCGTCGCTCCCCCCTGAACCAACAATCAGCGCGTCGGTTTTCAGGCCATACTGCGTCGCAGGATCAGTACCGCGACCAGCACAATAAGCGCCGCCATCAGGAACGGCGCGCCCGGGAAATAGGGCCAGGCTCCTCCGGAAGTAAACACCGCAAAAAGCGCCGTCATCACCGCCGGAGACACAATCGCCGAAATCGCTTCGATGCTGGCAAACAGCCCTTGCAGCTCGCCCTGCTCGTCATCGCGCACCAGATTGGCGCTATAGCCGCCCAAGGCCGGTCCGGCGATTTCGGCCAGCGCCGCAAGGGGCAGCAGGGCGAATACCATCCATGACTGCGTAACAAAGGCCAACCCGACCATCGTTACCATAAACACCGAATTACCGGCCAGAATGGTGCGCCGTTCCCCGAGAACCCGCAGGATCGGCTTGAGCAATACCGCCTGCGATATCACCGCGCCGGCCCCGAACAGCGCCAGTGTCAGGCCGATGGTTGCATTGCGCCAGCCCAGCACTTCTTTGCCAAAATAGCTCCAGACCGACGGATAGACATGCCCCGCAAACATCAGCAAAAACAGCGCCATCGAGATATTGCGCAACTCGGGATGGTCACGCAGGCGCATCAGCGCGCCAAACGGGTTGGCGCGCCGCCAGTCCAGCGCCCGACGCTTGTCCTGGCTAAGGGATTCGGGCACAAACCACCAGCCAAAGCCAAGGTTCAGCACCGACAGCGCCGCCGCCACAAAGAACGGAAAGCGGATACCCATATCGCCGATCACACCGCCAAGTATGGGGCCAATGATAAACCCCACGCCATAGGTCGCGCCGATCAGGCCAAAATTGCGCGACCGGTCGGCACGCGGGCTGATATCGGCAATATAGGCCGAGGCCGTAGCCACGGTCGCACCGGCAATCCCTGCCATTACGCGGCCCAGAAACAGCACAAGATAGCTGCCGGCAAAACCCATGATCAGGTAATCCACCACCATTGCACCGATGGCCAGCAACAACACCGGCCGCCGACCAAACCGGTCTGACACCCCGCCGATCACCGGCGAGAATATGAACTGCATCAGCGCATAGGACATCATCAGCAAGCCGCCATAATAGGCCGCGTCCGACACGGTTTCGATATGCAGATCCAGCAACAGGTCGGGCATGATCGGAAAGATAATCCCGACCCCGATGGCATCGACCAGAATGGTCGTCAGGGCAAAACCCATTCCGGCATTTCCAAATTTCGGCATCGAGCATTTCCAAGCAAA
>JALXER010000159.1 GCA_027069385.1 Paracoccaceae bacterium | reverse complement strand
GGCAACGGCATACTGGAGACGAAATAATTTGAAGAGAGTTTTCTTTGTTCGATTTCATCACCGAACAGGATCGCTTCGACGCGGTTTCCACTGTGGCGCACCTGAGTCACACCTGCATTCAGATATACCTCGCCGCCGTTATCACAGATTCGATGGCGTGCCGCTTCCCACATCATCCCCGGACCTCGGCACGGATAGTGAAAATGGTCGATCAGTGACGCGACATCCGATCCAGTCTTGCGGATAATATTCTTCAACACCACACTCAGCGAGAGATTTTTTATCCGCTGCGCGGCCCATTCGGCGCGCAGCTCGGTACAGGGAATTCCCCAGACTTTCTCCGTGTAGGTCTTGAAGAATATTTCGTAGAGACGCTTACCGAACGCATTGGTCACCCAATGCTCGAATGTAATCACCGGGCGCTGGGGCGAAATCTGCGAATGTGCGTAGCTGCCAAGTACCTTGAGACTTTCCCAGACGCCCAGGCCTCGTAATGTATTGAATAGACGCGGAGGATATTGAAAAAAAGTACGTTCGTAATAGATGCGGGATAGCCGAGGACGCAGTAGAAAATCATCCTGAATAAGCTCCCGCCATACTTGATTGACGTAGTCGGATTTGCTGAAGAACCGATGTCCTCCCATGTCGAAGTGGAATCCTTTGAAGCTCTCAGTGCGGGCAATACCACCAACGATATGATCCTTCTCCAGGACGACGGGGGCAAGTCCGCATTTGATGAATTCAAGCGCTGCGGTCAGACCGGCTGGACCGGCGCCAATCACCACGCAATCGGCATGGTCATTTCCAGGGTCGCTGTGCATGTTTTCCACTCTATTTATCAGAAATTCGTTCTCTGCAAAAGCCTCAGCCGTTTTACTAACTTTTCTCATCAGACCGAATCCATTGCCGCCGAACATAGACAATTGAACCCAGTAGAAAACCCAGTCCGCTAATGAAATGATATAGCCAATGTAGAGAAACGGCCGCCAACGCCATTGCCCATCCTCGTTCCTCTTTCAGGTTGCGGAAAAAATTCCAGTTCACCATCAGAAATGCCGCAAACGCTGCGCCCGTCATTCCCATTAACGGAGGAAAGACGCCTGCCAGTACTACCGACACGGGGAGCAACCAGGCCAGAAACACGGAGGCACGTTGAGCCAAGCCTAGACTGAAGTCATTTGGCATTTCCCTGTGCGACAACAATAGTTGTGTCCAGGGAATTGCTCGTACGAACAAGTCGGTTCGGAGCATTGAGCCTAGAGTCCAATGCTTGAGATGTCTGCCCTGGATATCAGGGTCTACCCGGATGCAGTAACCGGCGTCACGTAACCGATAGCCGAATTCAACATCCTCCAAAGCGCGGCCGAATCGAGCTTCATCGAAGCCCCCCAATGCCTCGAAAGCGCTTCTTTCGACCGCGCCGATCCCCGTCCAGAAATGGGAGGCCTCGCGCGCGGTTTTCTGGTGCACAAAGCGATGAAGCAGGTTGCGGTACTGACTGATAAATCCCTTCGCCTTGGGATCGTTGTCATACGATCCGATAACGGCCGCACATGAGTGCGGGCCGGAATAGTACTTAGCCACTCGACCAAGCGCATCCGGATGGAGTGCGACATCCGCATCAACAAATACCAAAATATCGCCTGTCGCCTTTGCTGCGCCTAGGTTGCGTGCGGCTCCTGGACCTATGTTTGTACTGGAGCAGTCTGCGGACACAGTTGCCAAACTGGCAAAAGAGAAGCCGGATGATCTGAAAAGACTGATCAAGGTTGGTGATGGGCACTATAC
>JALXER010000158.1 GCA_027069385.1 Paracoccaceae bacterium | reverse complement strand
TATGCCTATTACCTGATGCACCTTTATACCTATTGCGCCCTGAATGCCCGCGCTTACCCGCCCGATATGCGCGCCCGTCTGGATGTCTTCAAGACCCGCATTCGTGCCGCGCTGGATGCGGGTAATGACGAGGTGCTGGTGGTCGGCCATTCGATCGGGGCGCAACTGGCGGTGGACATTCTGGCCGAGTTGGAGCGCGAAGGCCTGCCTGCCGGAACCACCCTGTCGCTGCTGACGCTGGGGCAGGCGATTCCCATGGTGGCCTGCCTGCCCCGCGCCACATCCCTGCGCCGCAATCTGCGCGATCTGGGCCGGTCCGGCACGATTGACTGGGTCGATGTCAGCGCCCCCAATGACGGCGCCTGTTTTGCCCTGTGCGACCCGGTCACCACCTGCGGCGCGGGCGATTCCGGCCCGCTGGTCTATTCGGCGGCGTTCTCGCAAACCATGGATCCGGCGCGCTATGCCGCCGAAAAGAACCGGTTTTTTGACCAGCATTTCCAGTATCTAAAGGCGTTTGAACGCCCGCGACTTTATGACTATTTCGCAATCACCGCCGGTCCGCTACGCTTGGCAGAGCGGTTTAGCGGGGCGGCAAACTCGCCGTCGGCGCGAACGCGCTGTTATAACAAGCATACGAGTGTGCAAGATGCCCCAGACCCCAGTTAAACCCGCCTCGTGCCCCGACGGGGTCGGGCTGATCGGGCGAATCAAACGCTTTCAGCAAGACATGTTCGCCTCGCAGCCCGACCGGTTGTATCGTGCCTGGATGGCCGAAACCAGAACCCCGTTTTTCCACTCCTACCTGATCAACCAGCCCGACCTGATCGATCTGGTGCTGAAAAAGCGCCCCGAAGATTTCCCCAAATCGGCGGTTATCCGTGACACGTTGATCAAGCTGCTGGGCAACTCGGTGTTTGTCACCAATGGCGAGGTCTGGAAGCAACAGCGCCGCATCATTGATCCGGCATTCGAGGGCGGACGGCTGAAAGATGCGTTTCCGGCCATGCGCGCCGCCGGTCTGGATGCGGTGGAGCGGTTGGCGGCGGGGGGCGAAATCGAGATGGAGTACGAAACCGCCCATCTGACCGCCGACGTGATTTTCCGCACCCTGTTTTCCATCCCGATCGGCGACGAAACCGCAACGGCGGTTTTTACCGCCTTTCGCGATTACCAGCGTAGCCAGCCGCTCTGGAACCTGCCCGGCCTGCTGCAAATGCCCAAATGGGTGCCGCGCTTTCGGTCCAACGCCTCTAACCGTGCCGCGATGAAAATTCGCGGGTTGCTGACCGGGCTGGTCGAGTCGCGCCAAAAGCTGATCGATGCGGGCACCGCGCCCGACGATCTGGCCACCAAGATCATGACCGCCACCGACCCCGAAACCGGCCGTAAATTCGACGGGCCGGAAATGGTGGACCAGGTGGCGATTTTCTTTCTGGCCGGCCATGAAACATCGGCCTCGGCGCTGTCATGGGCGCTCTATCTGCTGGCTTTTGATGAAAGCGTGCAAAACCGGCTTGCCGCCGAGGTCGCGGGGATCGATTTTAGCACCATCCAGTTTGCCCAGCTGAAAAAGCTGCCCTTTACCCGCTCGGTTTTCCGCGAGACCCTGCGCCTGTATCCGCCGGTGCCGATGATGGTGCGTCAGGCGCAGCGCGACGAGCATTTCCGCGACCGCGATGTCAGGAAAGGCTCGATGGTTATTCTGTCGCCCTGGCACCTGCACCGCCATGAACGCCTGTGGGAGCGCCCCGACGAGTTCGACCCCGACCGCTGGGGTACCGATGCGGGCAAGCAATGTGCGCGCGATGCCTATATCCCGTTTTCCGCCGGACCAAGGGTATGCACCGGTGCGGGGTTTGGCATGGCCGAGGGGGTGTTGCTGCTGGCAATGCTGGTCAGGCATTTCAGGATAGAGGCCATCAAAGGCAAGGATCCGGTGCCGGTCGCCTATCTGACCGTGCGTTCCAGAGACGGGATATGGCTGCGCCTAATTCCGCGCGACTAGGTAATCGTCGTCGGTGTGATCCGACATTTCCGCCAGCCTTTCGCGATCTTCAATGATGACCGTGCGGCTTTGCAGGCTGATGATCCCCAGATTGCGCAGCTTGCCCAGTTCCTTGTTGATGGTCTGGCGCGAGCAGCGGACCACCTCGGCCAGATAGGATTGCGTTTCGTTGATCCGGCTGTTGTTTCTGGACAGAAAATGCAGGTACGAACACAGGCGCTGGGTCACGGGGCTGCAATGATCAACCAGTTTGAACACATTGTCGCTCTCTAGCCGGGCATGGAGAATAGCCATCAGGTTTTGCACGAATACCACCGATTTCAGGTGGGAAAACAGCAGTGGTGTGGGGCAGAATAGCAGCGTGGTGTTTTTTGTTGCCTCGCAACTGGCGGCACAGGGCTTGCCCGCGATGGCTTCCAGATCGCCAAAAACGCTACCGGTCTCTTCGCGGGTCACAAAAACCCGTTGCCCGCGCGGGCCAAGATAATGAATGCTGACAACCCCGTGTGCAACAATATACATGCCGTCCGACGGGCCGCCTTGCATCAGTACCGGTTTGGTACTGTCAAAGGTCAGCACCGCACATTGGTTCAGGATACTCTTTTGAAAATCCGGAGCCAGGTTCTTTAAAAAATCCGCTTTGAGCAGGTGGGGGAATCGAACCGAGTTTTCCAATTTGATAGGCATGCCATAACGGTATCGCGCAAATGGCCAATGCGCAATCCCGAAGGTTAAAATCGCTGTTCAAAGCAGTCCAGCGCCTGTGGGTTCCAACAATCCACTTTCCGCCGCCATGAAAGCTCTTCCCGCCGCCAAGGGGAATTGCAACTTTGCTTTATTCCAATTGGAGTCATACGAACTACGATAAAACTGTTTAACTCGGCATGAACCACTTTGAACAATTCCAGCATAGCACCGGTAATGGCTGCCGGTGTCGCCTGCGTGACATTTGCGGTTTGACTGGTTAACGGCCCCCTAACGCCGCACGGGTCAATTGAACGAAAGCTCGGTTTCGACGGGCCATGTCAGGGTATAGGAAAGCCGGATATCCTGCGATTCGTTGGCATTCAGGCGGAAATTCCACGCCATCACCCCGCGTTTTCCATCCACATCCACCTGATCGGGGCGTGGGCGCGCGGCATAGTCGATCTGCAATTCTTCCTGTTCCGAATAGGGCACACGGTCGAAAACCGTCACATCCCAGTCCTGCCCCGAGCGGTTTTCCAGTTGCAGTTCGTATTCCTCGATCCGTTCGTTGCTGGTGGTCAGCACGCCGGATTCACCGTCCTGCCGGTTTCGGGTAACGCGCTTGGCGCTGAACCCGTCGATGACACCGAACCCGAACGAGGCCTCTGTGTCGGGGGCAATAAACCCCGAGGCCCGTTGAGCCCCGACAAACGCCCCGTCGCGATAGAACGACATTTCACCGGGTAAAAACGGTTGCGCGTCGGTGTTGGTAAAGCTGGCCATCAAAAACACATCGGTGCTGCGGGCCTGCATATTGACCTGCGCCGAAAGGTCCGCGTCGAAATCCGTGCCACCCACCGTGATCATCGCCGGTTGGTCGTCACCGGGCACAATGGTGCCTTCGGGCAGGCGATACACCGCCGTCACCCCCTGATATTCGACCCCGACCGACATGTCCGGCTCGACTACGGCAACCATGGGTGCGGCCATCACGCGGCTGGTATCGTTATATCCCATCACGGCGCCACCTCCCGAGGTCGGGAAAGCGTCGATCACCTGAGGGGTATAATAAAAGGCCCGCTGCGCCCCGATTTCGGGCATTTGCGATTGCTCGCTGGGGCGCGAGGTCGAAACGCTGATCAACGCATCGGCCCATTCCTCGCCGGTGGATTGCTGGATCACCACCTTGCGGTCCACATGCAGGGTGCCGGAGTCCTGATCCAGATACAGATCATAAACCGGAGTCCAGCCTGAAAACCGTGCGCCCTGATAGCTGATCTCGAAATGCCCTGAAACGGCTTCGGGCACAAAGACATCGATACTGGCGATCAAGCGCGGATAGGGCGGCAGGCCCACCGATTCAAGCCGCGTTTGCAGGTCGCGCAATTCTTCTTGCAGGTCGGCAAGCTCCATCTGAACGGCGGCGATTTCTTCGCGCGCCGACTGGATGTCCATCTTGGCATTCAGGGTCTCGGAACCAACCAGCCCGACCATGGCGGTCAGGGTTTCCACCGATACGGTGCCGGACTCCATCGCGCCAACGGCATTTTCGGCCTGCTGTTGGCCAAGTGCATCCAGAAAATCGATGCGGGCGTTGGCGGCCTCTATTCGGGCGTTGATCCGGCCGATGCTTTGCTGTTTCTCGGTAATTTCGGCCTGCACCCGGTCGATATGCGCCTGCACCAGCAGGCGGTCAGGGTTTTCGCGGTCATCGGGGGGCAATCGCTGGTCGCGCACGCCAAGCGCGCCGAATTCCAGCCCGTCCGACGGCAGGATTTGCAGGCTTTCGCCGCGTATGTCATCCGGGATATCGGGGATGATCAGTTGATGGCGTCCGGCGGGCAGATCAAAGGCAACGGTGCGGGTAATGCTGGCCCCTTGCGGATAGACCGTAACCTCGGCGATCTTGCTTTCCAGCGTAAAGGTTTCGGCCATCGCGGCGGTGGAACAAAGGAAAAAGGCAGTCGGGAAAATGAATTTTTGCATGATGAAATGCTCCTGTAAATAAACGACAACACACCCAGCATAGGCCGGTTGCCCGGGTGGACAAACCGGATATTTGCCGCACTGGCATGTTCATGCCGATGCGCGCTAGCGCCCCTTAAACACAGGCGGGCGTTTTTCCTGCATGGCGGCCAGCCCCTCGGCGTGGTCGGCAGAGGCAAAACAGGCCCGCACCCGCGCTTGCGCCGCGTCTTTGTCCAGCCGGTTCTGGCTGGCCTCCAGAATGGTCTGTTTCATCCCCTGCACGGCCAAGGGGGCCAGACCGGCCAGCGTTTGTGCCATATCTGCGGCGCGCTCGGGCAGTTGTGCGGGCGGCACCAGATCATCGACAAAGCCGTTGGCCAGCAGGGCATTGTCGTCAAAGGTTTCCGCCAGCAAAAACACCCGCCGCGCCATTTGCGCGCCCAGCCGCTGCACGGCGCGCGCGATTCCGGCGGATTCGTAGTGGATGCCGAGCCGCGCGGGGGGCACGAACATTTTCATCCCCTGCACTCCGATGCGAAAATCACAGGCCAGCGCCAGATCGACGCCGCCGCCAAACACCCCGCCATTCAGCGCCGCGATAACCGGCGCGTGAAACGCCTCTACGGTGGCGCAAAGCAGGTTGAGCGGGTTGTCATCCCAGCCGCCATCGCCCAGCTCGTCCAGCGACGCACCCGAGCAAAAGCTGCGTCCGGTGCCGGTGATGACCACCGCGCGGATATCGCTGTCGGCCCAGCCTTGCAGCACCTGCGTAATGTCGGCCATGGCCGCGCGGGTCAGGGCATTATGCGCCTCGGGGCGGTTCAGGGTGATCCGGCCGGTAAAGCCGGTTTTCGCCGCTTCGATCACAGGTCAAAGCTCGCGAAGGTCGGGGCGTGGTCCGAAGGGCGCTCCCAGCCGCGCGCCTCGCGTAGCACCTTGGTGGAATGGGCCTTGGGCGCGATGTCGGGCGTGGCCCAGATATGATCAAGCCGCCGCCCCTTGTCGGCCTTGCTCCAATCCTTGGCCCGGTAAGACCACCAACTGTAAAGCTTGCCTTCGGGGATGTCCTGACGGGAAATATCCACCCACTCGCCGGCCTGCATCACCGCGTTCAGGTGATCGACCTCGATAGGCGTGTGCGACACGATTTTCAGCAATTGCTTGTGCGACCACACATCATCGGGCAGCGGCGCGATATTCAGGTCGCCCACCAGAATAGAGCGCGTCGGCTTTTGCGCCCCGAACCAGTCGCGCATCTCGGTCAGGAAATCGAGCTTATGGCCGAATTTCTCGTTGATTTCGCGGTCGGGCTTGTCGCCACCGGCGGGCACATAGAAATTGTGAATCACCGTGCCGTCCGCCAGCCGTCCGGCCACATGGCGCGCATCGCCCCTGGCGCAAAAGTCGCGGTGGCCCGCATCCGTCATCGGCAGGCGCGACAGGATCGCCACGCCGTTATAGCCCTTTTGCCCGCGCCCGATCAGCGCATAGCCCAGCTCGGCAAATCCGGCCTGAGGCATCAGTTCCAGCGGCGATTTGCATTCTTGCAGGCACAGCACATCGGGGGATTCCTCGCGCAGCAGCTTCAGCACGATGTCCTCGCGCAAGCGGATAGAATTGATGTTCCATGTACAAACACGCAGCGCCATGCCGGTTCCCCCTTAGAATTTTCCCCTTGTTAACCGGATTATCGGCGGATGTAGAGGGGGGATTTAACGGATCGGGCTAAATATGGGCGCGGATCAGGGTTTCCAGCAGGTCGATCGCGCGCGGTGTATCGTTTAGCGCGGGCACCATGGTGAAGCGGGTTCCGCCCGCATCCAGAAATACCTTTGCGGCGCGTATTTGCAACTCTTCCAGCGTTTCCAGACAATCGGCGGCAAAGCCGGGCGCGACGACAGACAGGTTTTGCACGCCGCTTCGGGCCAGTTCCTGCAAGGTTGCCTCGGTCTCGGGGGTCAGCCATTCGATGCGGCGCGACCGTGACTGATAGGTCAGGGGCATTTGTGCTGCCGTTAGCCCCAGCGCCTTGCGCAGCAAGCTTGTGGTGATTTCCACCTGTGTTTGATAGGGGTCGCCCTGCGTAACAAACCGGCGCGGTACTCCGTGAAAAGAGGCGAGCGTGATCTCGGGCACCCAGTCCAGCCCCGCATGATGGGTGCGAATGCGGTCGGCAAGTGCGGCAATATAGTCGGGGTGATCGAAATAGGGCGGTACGGTGCAAATGCCGGGCTGGTTGCGCATCCGTTTCAGGCTGTCATAGGCGCAGTCCAGCGCGGTTGCCGTAGTGCTGGCGCTGTATTGCGGATAAAGCGGAAACAACACGATGCGCGCACAGTCCTGCGCGGTCAGGGCCGTGATCCCCGCATCGATCGAGGGCGCGCCATAGCGCATCGCCCATTCCACCACCACGTCGGGCCGGTGCGCAAAACGGGAGGCCAGCGCGCCCGCCTGCGCCCGGGTCGTGACTTTTAGCGGCGATTCATCCAGCGACCGGTTCCAGATGCTGGCATAGGCGCGACCGGCGCTTTTGGGGCGTCGGGTCAGAATGATGCCGTGAAAGACCAGCCACCACAGCGGACCGCGTGCCTCTATCACGCGCTTGTCGGACAGGAATTGTTTCAGATAGCGCCGGACAGAGCGGAAATCCGTTGCATCGGGCGACCCGAGGTTGATCAGCAGAATACCGGTTTTCACGCCGCCCTACCCGAAGCTCAGAATTTTGAAAGTATCCTTGGCCGGATCGCGCAGGTTGACCGGGTTCTTGTCGCCATTGGCGATCCGGCGCAGGGCGGGGATGCTCAGCAGTTTTACATGTTTGATCGATTTCAGCTCGACAATGCCCCGTTCCTCCAGATTGCGAAAGCAGCGGCTGACGGTTTCGGGTTGCATGCCCAGATACTCGGCCAGATCAACCCGCCTTACCGGAATTACAACTGAATTCTCCGACACGTTCCTGGCCTGCCGGTGGCGGCATTCGAAGATAAACGAAGCCAGTTTTTCCAGCGCCTGCTTTTTGGACAGGTCGGCTGAATGGTCGATGGCGCGAAAGGTCTGGTCGCGCAGGTTGCGCCAGACCACATGCTGCGCGTCGGGGTTGGATTCCATGATGCGCTGGAACATTGCCGGAGAAAGCCGGCAAACATTGCTGGTGCTAAGCGCAATCAGGTGGCCGCGATTGCGGTTGGAAATATCGCGAAGATCGATGATATCGCCCTGCATAAAGAGCGCCGCAATCGATTTGCGCCCGTCCTCTAGCAGGTGCTGCATGCTCAGCACGCCCGTTGCCACGGCCACAATGGGCCATGTGGTCAGGGCCTCGCCGCTAAAGGTCTCGCCACGTTTCAGGGTGGCGGTGCGGGATTCATCGCTAAGCCCGTCCAGCTCGTCCGGCGATATCACATCGCAAAACAGGCCGGTTTCGGAATACATCGCGCATTTCTGGCATTTTACCTTTGGTTTTACCGCCATTAATTATCCACCCCGCTTTTTCCATATGTGCGCTCGCTTGTTTACAGGATTCTTTCGCCAAGGGTTTGACGAAAGTCAAACGCTGTGACAATTGTCAATATTGTGAACGCCGAATCAAAGAGCAAAACCCATGCGCCGCATTGCCATCGTCTTTATCCTGACCGCCGGAATCATGTTGTTCATTTTCAACAGCGCCGATTGGTATGCCAGCAACGCAGCCCTGCCGCGCTATTGTGAAAATCCGCGCGAAACCGTTATGATCGTTCATGAAATCCTGACCAGCGACACGCCGGGCGAGGGCAAAGAGCGCCGCCCCTACATCGTTGCGGCCAAACTGATTTTTCTGGTGCCTCAACGGGATGAAGAACCGATAGAGGATTATTTGCTCCGGCTGCGGGACCGGATCTCGCAATCCTGCGGTGTCGCGTTCTAGACCGGTTTTTTTTGAAATCGACCAAATCTTGACAGGGGTCAATTACCGGATTTGCGCTTTGTGCTTGTCTGTGCTGATCGAAAACCGCGCGGAGAGCATCGACACCATGGGCGACAAAGAACCGGGTACTTTTTTTGGCAAGCTTGTATTCGCGGCCACCGCTGCCTTGATGGTCTATTTTTTCTGGTGGTTGCTGATCTATGACCACGGCGTCATTTCGATTGAATAACCTGTTGGGGGAAACCGCATGCCGGTAACTAAATGGCTTGTTTTCATCGTGGCTCTGCTGGTCTGGGCTGCCTATTTTTACTATATGGACCAGTGGATCATGGCAACGCAGGGCTTGCCCGTGGGCGCTGACATGATGCCGGTATAGGGGCCTGAACATGAGAATTCCTGTCCTGTTGTCGCTTGCCATTGCCGCCTTTGCCCTGCTCGCCCCCGATCTGGTGCTTGCCGCGGGCGAGGAAATGGCGACCGTGCTGGAGGGCGCGCCGCAGCCCTCGCGCCTTGATTACCCGATGATTGGCGGGGTCAGCGCGCGCACCGTCGCCTGGAGCATGGCGCAAATGCACCTGTTTCTGGCCGCCTTTGTGCTGGCGGTGCCGCTGTTTGCCATTGCAACCGAGCTGATGGGGGTGATCACCAGGGATGACCGCTATGACAATATGGCGCGCGAGTTTATGAAAATCACCATGGCCGCCTATTCGCTGACCGCGCTGGTCGGGGGCGGGCTGCTGTTGAGCCTGCTGGTATTCTATCCGCATCTGATGGGCTATATGGTCAAGGTGTTCCGTGGGCAGATGCTGATTTACGCGGCGCTGTTCGGGCTGGAATCGATCACGCTCTATGTCTATTTCTATAGCTGGGACGCCTTGCGGCGGGGCAATCGCAAGTATTATCACATGTCCATCGGGTTGATGCTGAATACCGTCGGGCTGACTCTGATGTTTATCGCCAATGCGTGGGTGTCGTTCATGATGTCACCGGCGGGGGTGGATGCTACCACCGGCGCGGTGACCGGCACAATCTGGGAAGCAACGCGCAACCCGTTATGGAACCCGCTGAACCTGCACCGGTTTCTGGCCAATATCGCCTATGGCGGCGCGATCGTCGGGGGCTATGCCGCCTATATGTTTCTGGCGGAAAAAGACCCCGCCAAAAAGGCGCATTACGACTGGATGGGCTATACCTCCAACTTTATTGCCATTCTCGGGTTTATTCCGCTGCCCTTTGCCGGTTATTGGCTGATGGCCGAGATTTACGCCTATAGCCAGCAGATGGGGATTACCGCCATGGGCGGGATTCTGGCGTGGCTGTTTATCATTCAGGCGGTGCTGATCGGTACGATTATGCTGGCCGCGAACTATTACCTGTGGTCGGGGCTGATGCGAACCGACCGGGGGGCGCAATATGCCAAATATGTGAAATATATCGCCGTGGTGATCGTGGGCGGGTTTCTGGTCTGGGTGACGCCGCACACCCTGATTCTGACCGCTGACGAGATCCAGCGGTTGGGCGGCACCCACCACAAAATCCTTGGACCGCTGGGCATTATGCCCGCCAAGAATACCGCGGTAAACCTGATGCTGGTCTTTACTTTTATGTCCTTCCAGCTGTTTTACCGCTCCAGTCGGGTGCCGGTGGTCAAATGGGCCAAGGCGGGCAATATGGCGGTGATCGCGCTTTATGCGGTGGGCATTGCCAATATCGTTGGCGCGGGGATTTACGGCTATATCACCCCGACGGTGTACAAGGTCGGGGCTTCGGTGCCCCAGGTGGTCAGCACCCTTAGCATTATCATCTTTGCGGTGATTATCGACGTGTTCATGCTGCGCGGGGCCAGATCGGAAAAGGTGCATTGGGGCCGCATGACCGAGCGCTCGCAATACGCGCTGTTCGTGCTGCCGGTGGCCTTTACCTGGCTGATGGGCCTGATGGGCTATATCCGGTCGTCCTTGCGCACCAACTGGCACGTTTACACCATCATGAAAGACAATTCGCCCGAGGCCTATATCCCCTCGATCGGTGAGGCAGGCAACGTGATCACCGCCATTACCCTTGGCTTTATGGCGATCATGGTTTTTGTATTTTGGCTGTCCCGACTGGGCGCAACCAAGCAGAAAGGCACGTCATGACCTTTATCAAAGTGATGGGCTTTAGCGTTGTTTTGCTGGCGTTCTATGCCGTCTATGCGCAGCTTTTACCGCAGGTAGAGCCGGACCGGTCGGCACCGGTCGAAGCTTCCACCGACGGGCTGGACATGGCGGGCATGATTGCGCTGGGTGAAATGCTGTTTCACGGCAAGGGCACTTGCACCTTGTGCCACAACGACCTTGGCCGCGCGCCCGACCTGCTACAGACAGACCTTGCCGCGTCATTCCCCGAGCGACTGGCCGACCCGCGCTATAGCGGCGTTTCGGCTGGCAAAACCGGTGCCAAGGCGGTCGAGGGATATATCCTTGAATCGATGCGCGCGCCTTCGGCCTATGTGGTGGCGGGCTTTGGCAAAAAGGGCACCGATGATACCGTTTCGCCGATGCCGGTCGTGGATGCTGCGCCCATCGGCCTGAGCAGCGTCGAAATGAACGCGCTGGCCGCCTTTTTGCAAGACCGCGCCGGTTTTGACCCGACCGTGCCGCTGCCAAGCGCCGATGATACGCCGGTCGCCCAAACGCCCGATGCCGGTGCCGGTCCGGCGCCGCTGCTGACCTCGGGGCAGGATATCGTCGATGAATACGGCTGTGCCGCCTGTCACGACCTGAACGGCAGTGGCGCGGATATCGGCCCGTCGCTTTACGGGATCGGCAAGCGGATGGACCGCGCGCAATTGATAGAGGCTGTTATCGACCCCAATGCCACCATTGCGCCGGGGTTCGAGCCGGGCTTTATGCCCTCGGATTTCGGGGACCGGATGCGCGGGGCCGAGCTGTTGACGCTGGCGCAGTTCCTGCTTGAACTGCCCGACACCGCCCCCGCATTGCCCGACCCGTCGGCCCTGCCCGTGGCCACCACGGTTACCGAAGTGATCGACAATTACGGCTGTGCGGGCTGTCACGATCTGGAAGGCAGCGGGGCCGAGGTCGGCCCGCGTCTGAACGGGCTGGGTGCGCGTCTTTCGCCCGACGGGATCAGAACCGCCATACTGGACCCGAATGCCAGCATTGCCGAGGGGTTCGAGGCCGGTCTGATGCCCGACGATTTTGCGCAGCAGATGGCCGATTCCGAAATCGACCTGATCGTTGACTATCTTGTGAACCTGCCGGAATAGGGAAAAAAACATGCGTCTTTTCAAGCACCCTCTGTTCCTTTCCATCCTGATCCTTGTCGGGCTATATGTGCTGTTTGCCCATATCCTCAACCCGCCCTTGCCCAAATCGCTGCTGATCCAGTACATGACCATCTGCGCCGTGGCGATCCTGCTGGTGGTGACTTTCGACGACAAATCCGCCGCCAGATTCTTTGCGCCGATTGTGGCGCTGCTGGGCGCGCCGCGCCTGAAATTCTGGCGGTTCCTGTCTTTTGTCGGCGTGGTTGTCGGCACGGGATATCTGACCTACGGGTTTGTCAAACCGGTGATTACCTCGCCGCTGGAACTGCGCACCGTGCATCCCGCACCGCCCTCTACCCTGCGGGTCTATGGCAACAGTTACAACCTGCTGACCCTGCAAAACCCCTATCGAGAGTTGGGCGATACCTCGGATGAATACGCCGAAATCGTCGCGCAGGGGGCCGAGCTGTATTACAAGAACTGCATCTTTTGTCACGGGGATATGCTGGACGGCACCGGTCATTTCGCCGATACCTTTACCCCGCGCCCGATCAATTTTCAGGATGTGGGGATGATTGCGCAATTGCAGGAATCCTTTCTGTTCTGGCGCATTACCACCGGCGGGCCGGGCCTGCCGCGCGAAGGGACTCCGTGGGCCTCGGCCATGCCGGTTTGGAGCGAGATCCTGACCGAGGACGAGGTCTGGAAAATCATCTCTTTTCTTTATGACTATACCGGCTATGAACCCCGCTCGTGGGAGCTGGAAGAAACGACCGGCGAAGCACCGGTGGCTGACGAACAAACCGCGGCCATCGATGCGCTGGACGCGGATGCGGTCGATGCGATCTATATGAAACGCTGCGCGCAATGCCATGGCGAAGACGGGGACGGGCTGGGCGTTGCGGCCGAATTCATGTATCCGGCCCCGCGCGATTTTACCCTTGGCCTGTTCAAATACAAAACCACCGATGCCGATTCCGAGTTCCCCTCGGATGCCGACCTGCACGCCACCATCAAGAACGGCCTGACCGGCACGGCCATGCCCGCATGGGGTGATATCCTCAGCGATGCCGAAATCGATGCGCTGATCGAAAAGATCAAGGAATTCGGCTATTGGGACGGGGAATCGCCCGAAGATCTGGGCCTCAACCCGATCGAGTTGGGCAGGCCTCCGGCGGTGACCCCCGAATTGCTGGCCCGTGGTCGCGAACAGTTCGTCAAGGCCTGCGTACAGTGTCACGGCGAAGAGGGGCGCGGCAATATCACCTCGGGCAAACGTCTGGCCGACGATTCCGAAACCCGGATCTGGCCGCGCAACCTGACGCAGCCCGAAACCTGGCGCGTAACCATGGACGCCGAAGATGTGTTCCAGCGCCTGTCTACCGGTATTCCGGGCACGCCGATGCCCGAACACGCAACCACCATGGCGATCGAGGACCGCTGGGCCATCGCCAATTATGTGATGACCCTGCGCGAAAACTCGGTGCCGCTTTCCGAAGGGGAATCGGTGATCAAGGCGGTGCGGATCAATGGTGACCTGCCCATGGGTTACGATGACCCGCTATGGGATCAGGCCCCCGCGATGACCTTTAACATGGCCCCCAACGTGATCAAGGAACCGCGCCTGTTTACCTCGCTTAACGATATGGTCACGGTGCGCGCGCTTTATAACGGTGACGATATCGTCATCCGGGTCGATGTCGATGACCGCACCTATTCGGTGCCCGGCGCCGAGTTGGAACGCCAGTACGCGCTGGATGATGTCACCGCCACCCGCGATGCTATTGCCGTACAAATCCCCGCAGCCCTGTCGGGGACCAACGAAAAACCCTATTTCCGGCTGGGAGATAGCCGCAATCCGGTGAACCTGTGGTACTGGGCCGCGCCAAGCGTGGAACCGGAACTGGCCGAAACCGCGGTGATCTATGACGCAACCGGTGCCGATAACCCGATGGTGGCGCGTGCCGACAGTGCTGACCTTTCCGCGCACGGCGAGTGGAACAATGGCCGCTGGAGCGTGGTTTACCGCCGTGCGCTGGTCACCAACGCGCCTGAAGATCTGGCCTTTCAGGAAGGGGTCTATACCCCGATCGCCTTTGCCAACTGGGACGGTCTGGCCGGAGAAGAGGGCCTGCGCCAAAGCTTTACCGCATGGTACTGGCTGCTGCTGGAACCCGACGAAAATCCGACCCGCGACTGGGGGTTTGCCATCGGCGCAGCGTTGCTGGCGGGGCTGCTGTTCATCGTGCTGGCCATGCTGGCGCGCGAGCGGGTCAAACAGCAAAAAAATGTCTGAAATCCGGGTTGCCCCTCTTGAACGGGCGCACCGGCTTTCTATATCCGGGTTACTAAGCTCCTGATTGAGGATTGCGGTTGCGCCGTCTTTTCTTGGGTTCTTTTGCCACGGCTGATCGTCTCGATCGGGGGGGTGCGATGTTGCACATATTAACCCTGAGAGGAATGAAAAATGCTAAACTGGAAAAACACAATACTCGCCTTGTCGCTGGCGTCACTGGCCGCTGGTCCGCTGGTTGCCCAGAGCGCTGACGGATCCGCCACCGATGCGGCCAACCAGGTCGCCAACGATGCTGCCGAGGCTGATGTGATCGACAATGGCACGCAGGTTGTGGACGAGGCGCTGGATGCGCTCAAACAGACTCTGGATGCAATTGACGCCCTGAACAACGATGACGGGCGCGGTGCGATCGATGCGCTGGAACAAGCAATCGGCAAGCTGGAAGTGGCCATCGCGCAAGACCCCAGCCTGACCCTGCTGCCGATCGATGTCAGCACACAGGTGCTGGATACGCCCGCATCGGTCAGCGAAATTCAGGCCGCGAAAAGCGAGGCACAGCGCCTGCTGGATGACAACCGCTTGCAGGATGCCCGTGTTATCCTGTCCGGACTGGCCAGCGAGGTTGACATCAGCGTAACCTATATTCCGCTGGCCACCTATCCGTTGGCGCTGAAATCGGCTGCGGCGCTGATCAAGGCCGGCTCGACGGACGAGGCCAAACTGGTGCTGCAAAACGCGCTGGCAACCCTGGTGGTGATCACCACGGCCGAACCGTTGCCTGTTCTGCGCGCCAAGGCGCTGATCGACGAAGCGAATACCCTTGCCGAAAATGCCGAACGCACCGACGAGGAAAACAGCCGCCTTTCGGAACTATTGCTGGCGCTGGACAATGAAATCGCCATTGGCGAAGCGCTGGAATACGGTGGCGAGGATGCGTTCGAGCCGCTCAAGGCCGAGATGCTGTCGATCCGCGAGGCCACCGGCAACGGCGGTTCGGGTGAAGGGTTCTTTGCCAAATTGTCCGACCTGTTCAGCGGGTTTGGTGGCAACTAGAGCAAAGCCTCGACAGGATCAGATTGTTGCAGCCGTCCGGTTCCCGGGCGGCTGTTTTTTGTCGCACAAGCAATCCCGGGCGCTGCCCCGCCCCTGTTTCGGACATCTTTTTGCGATATTCCCGAGTTTTCACAAAACCTTGATAGCCGTCAATGACTCGCCCTGTGGGGGGTGGTCTGTGGTGCCCGAGACAATCTTTTGGCTCGGGCTCAAATCGAGTCGAATAATTTTAACAGAAAGGGAGATCAATGAAGATATCTCGATTCAAAAGCGGCCTGGCACCGACGCTCGGGGCTGCATTGATGTGCGCCACCGTCCTGTCCGGACCGGTAGCTGCTCAGGACACGGCAATCGGCCCGGTTGTCGGGCCCGAAATCAATGAGGCCCGCGCGGCACTTGGCCGTCGCCTGTTCTTTGACAAGCGCCTGTCCGGCGATGCGGCGATTGCATGTGCAACCTGCCACCAGCCCGAAAACGGCTTTGCCGACGGTTTGGCATTGTCGCTGGCTTATCCGGGGTCCAAGGGGTTTCGCAACACGCCGACCCTGATCAACACCGCGCTGGCCGAAAACTGGTTCCATGACGGGCGTATCGGCACCAACCTGAATGACGTAACGCGCGAAAGCATCACCGAAGACTATATGATGAACATGGACATGCGCCTGATGCAGGAACGCGTCAAGCAAGACCCTGTTTATGTGCAGATGTTCGCCGATGCCGGTTACGGAGAACCGTCCAACGGGTCGATCCGCAAGGCGATTCCCGAATACCTGAACACGCTGATTTCGCATGGCTCCGACTTTGACGAAGGCACCATGTCTGAATCTGCCCAGCGCGGTCAGGAACTGTTCGAGGGCAAAGCCGGGTGTATCGACTGCCATTACGGCCCGCGTTTCACCGATGATCAGGCCCATAATATAGGGGTTCCCGAAAATCCCGAAATCTGGTCCGACCCGATGCGCCATATGACCTATGCCGCGTTTGCAAGCTTTATGGGTGTGGAAAACTATATGAATATCCGTCAGGATGTCGGGGCGCAGATTATCCGCCATCCGGCTGACGGTTCGGATATCGGCAAGTTCAACACGCCGACCCTGCGCGAACTGGTCTATACTGCACCCTATATGCATAACGGCATGTTCAAAAACCTGTCCGACGTCGTTGCGTTCTATAACGCCGGTGGTGAAGACACGCCCAATCTGGACGAACGCGTTCGCCCGCTTGGCCTGACCTTCCTTGAACAGCAAGACCTCGTAGCCTTCCTCGAAGCGTTGTCCGGTGATCCGCTTACCGGCCCCGAATATGTCTGGGAAGACCCAATTCCAACCAACTACACCGCCATCGAAAACTGGCGCGAGCAGACAAACTAGGACGGGAGAGGATTGATGAAACCTATGAAAAATACCTTCCGATTGATGGCTGGAGCCGCAGTGCTTGCGATTTCTGCAGCCGCCGTAAATGCGCAGGATATGTCCGCATATCCGCCGCTGGCCCCGTTGGGCGATCCGCCGATTCCGCTGGATAACCCGATGTCCGACGCCAAGGTCGAACTGGGCAAAATCCTGTTCTGGGACCCGCGTGTGGGCGGCGATGCCTCGACCGCATGTGTCACCTGCCACGAACCGGATCAGGGCTGGGCCTTTAGCGACAGCCTGTCGCGCGGCTATCCGGGAACGGTTCACTGGCGCAACTCGCAATCCGTGGTCAACGCGGCCTATCTGGGTCAGTTGTTCTGGGCCGGTGCGGCTGCCTCGCTTGAAAAGCAGGCGCCAAGTGCTGCCAAAGGCGCGGTTGCCGGTAACGGTGAAAACGACGTGATGGAAACCCGTCTGGCGTTTATCCCCGAATACCGCGAACGTTTCAACGATGTGTTCGGCACCGAGTATCCGCTGATTGGCGATGCGTGGAACGCGATTGCCGCGTTCGAACGCACCCTGATCGTCAACGACACTCCGGTTGACCGCTATCTGGCCGGCGACGAAAGCGCGCTGACCGAAGAGCAGATCGCCGGGATGGAGCTGTTCAACGGCAAAGCCGGCTGCATCCAGTGCCATAACGGCGCGCAAGCCACGGATGAGAACTACTATAACCTTGGTGTGCCACCGGCAGAGCGCTGGGAAGAAGACGGCCTTGCACAGGTTACCTTCCGGTATGAAATCTTTGCCAAAGGCGTAACGCAGGACATGTACCGTGTATTGCACGATGATCCGGGCCTTTATTTCCGGACCAAAGAGCCGATGCATATGGGGCTGTTCCGCACACCGCCGCTTCGCTACACGCTTTATACAGCGCCCTATATGCACAATGGTGCGTTCTGGGATCTGGAAGAGGTCGTGCGGTTCTATAATGCTGGCGGCGGCGAAAACGACTTCACCGACGGCACCATGGCTTCGACCAAAACACCGTTGCTGCACCCGCTTGGGCTAACCGATGACGAAGTTGACCAGTTGGTTGCCTTCCTTGAGGCCTTTAGCGGCGACGAGCTTGAAGTTGAAGCGCCTGAATTGCCACCCTACGCGCCACTGGATGCGCAGTGAGCCAATAGGAGAGGATAAAAATATGTGTAATGCAAATGAATCCCGCAAGGATACTGCTGAAAAGGGCGGGCACAAGTGCCTGGTCTCTCGGCGGAACTTCCTGATTACGTCGGGGGTAACGACCACCATCATGGTCACCATGAATGCGGGCACTGCGATGGCCGAGGACGTGCCTGCGCATGTCACGGAATACCCGCGTAAATTCATCACCAAAATGTCGAGCCTGAAACTGGACGAACCGTTTGACTTCAACTATCCGGATGAAAGCGATTATTCGGAAAACATGATCGTCAAAATGGGCGTCAAGGCTGGCGGCGGTCTTGGACCGGACGAGGACATTGTAGCCTTCAACTATGCCTGCACCCATCAGGGCGGCGGCTTGTTCGAAACCTACAAGGCAGACACGAAAAGCCTGGGCGCTTGCCCGCTGCACCTGTCTACCTATGACCTGACCCGCCACGGCATTCTGATCTCGGGACAGGCTTACCAGAGCTTGCCGCAGATCCTGCTGGAACTCGACGGTGACGATATCTACGCCACCGGTGTCTTTGGCCTGATTTATGGCCGCAAAGAAAACCTTCACGGTTAGGAGAGGAAAAACATGTCTACTCCATATTACATCCCGGACGAAAACGTCCCTTTGCCACCGGTTGACGCGGATGTCATCACAACGGCGTGCGATTACTGTATCGTCGCCTGTGGTTACAAAGTGTACCGCTGGCCCGTCAAAGGTGGTGCCGAAGGCAGCGCCGCGGCGAATGACAACGCCTTTGGCGAGGAATTCCCCGTTGCACCGCTTGGCCCGTGGGTTGCCCCCAACCAGCACAATATCGTGCTGCACAATGGCGAACCGCACCACGTTGTGATCATTCCGGACAAAGATGCCGAGGCGGTAAACGTCAACGGTGACAGCTCGCTTCGCGGTGGCTGTATTGCCCAGAAATGTTACAACCCCGAAACCCCGACCCGCGACCGGCTGAAATCGCCGATGATGCGGATCTACGGGATGCTTCAGCCGGTAACATGGGACTTTGCCCTCGATATTGCCGCCGAAATCGGCAAGTATGTTATCGAGAAGCACGGCACCAATGCTTATGGCGTGAAAACCTATAGCTATCAGTATATCGAGAACACCTACGCGATTACCAAATACGCGCTGCGCTCGATCAATACGGCGAACTTCACCTTCCATGATACGCCCTCCAACGTGTCCTCTACCCCCGGGTTCCGGGATGCGGGTTTTGACAACTTCGGTGCGGCCTATCAGGATTGGCATGATGCGGAAACGCTGCTGATCTGCGGGACGGACCCGTATGAAACCAAAACCATCATGTTCACCCAGTGGATTATGCCCGCTATCCAGAATGGCCAAAAAGCCATCTTTATGGTGCCGCGTAAAACCGCCGGTGTGGCCTATGCCGAGAAAAACGGCGGGCTGTGGCTGGATGTGACGCCGGGCACCGACCTGCTGGTCGTCAATGCCATCGCGCGGATCATCGTTGAAAACGGTTGGCAGGATCAGGAATGGATCAACAACTGGGTCAACGACAAGTGGGGGTCTTCCTCGGGCTTTGGTCAGGGGACTCGTAACACCCCTTGGCAATGGCGTACCACCTGGGGCAAATTCCAGACCAAAGGGTTTGATGACTGGAAAGAATGGCTGCTAAGCCAGGACGAGTTCGCCCTGGAGGCCGCCGCCGAAGTTTCGGGCGTTGATGCCGCGAAAATCCAGTTGGCTGCCGAAATGATGGCCAAGCCCAAGGATGACGGAAGCCGGGTCAAAACCTCGATCATGATCGAAAAAGGCTTCTACTGGTCCAACAACACCGGTAACACCCAGGCCATTTCGGCATTGGGGATCACCGTCGGGGCCGGTGGCCGTCCGGGCCAGATGATCGGTCGTGCCGGCGGGCACCAGCGTGGCGGTGTTGGCGGCGGGAAATACCCGCGCAACAAATCGCCGTTCAAGCTGCCCGGCCGTCGTCGTCGCGCAATGGATGTCGATACCTATACCATGTCGGGCCATACCCGGTTCGCGCATGTGATCGGCACCACATGGATTCAATCGATGCTCGGCTCTCAACAGCTGTCGCAACGGTTCCATGAACTGACCCGCGGCAACCCGCACCAGATCCAGTCGATCAACCGTGACGCCATTATCGAAACGCTTAAAGCGCGTGTTGATAGCGGCGGGATGGTTGTGGTCAATCAGGACATCTATCTGATCGATCCGATCGGCAACCAGTTCGCGGATATCATCTTCCCCGCCGCCACATGGGGCGAAGAAGACTTTCTGCGCGCCAACGGCGAACGCCGCATCCGTCTGTATCAGAAATTCTATGATGCACCGGGCGAAGCGAAACCGGACTGGTGGATTATCTCGAACCTGGCCAAGAAAATGGGCTTTGAAGGGTTTGACTGGGAAAACGCCAACGATGTTGCCGAGGAAGCCGCCAAGTTTACCCGCGGCAGCCGCAAAGACTTTAACATGGTTAAGGTCGCTGCACATGGAGAGGGCAAAACCATGCAGCAGACGTTTCGCGAAATGGGGACAAACGGTATTCAGGGGGCGGTTTACATGAACCCCGACGGTTCGCTGGAAGGCACGGTTCGCCTGCACGACACCACCCGTGTGTTGGAGACAAACGGCCCGACCGCGATGAATATGTACAACAAGAAGTTGACACATTTCAATTCGCAGACCGGCAAGTGCAACATCCAGAAATCGCCATGGAACCTGTTCTCGGATTACTGGGAATGGATGCAGCCCAAAGACGGAGAGCTGTGGTGCACCTCGGGTCGTGCCAACGAACGCTGGCAGTCGGGTTTCGACGATACCCGCCGTCCGTATATCGTGCAGCGCTGGCCGGATAACTGGGTCGAGATCAACACCGACGATGCCGCAGCCCGCGGGATCGAAAGTGGCGATATGGTGCTGTTG